>JAHDCK010000035.1 GCA_020629915.1 Saprospiraceae bacterium | reverse complement strand
TTTAAATGAATTAATTTAAATAAAAATAATTTAATATTTTGTATTTTAAAAATTAATATTCTAAAACAAACTTAGAAAGATTCTTTCCTTTTTCAAGGGCCAGTTTTTTCCTTAGGCGATAACGGGCCACTTCCACTCCACGAAGCGAAATCCCCATCAGGTTGGCAATGTCTTTGGAATTGAGATTCAGGCGAAGGAAAGCACAAAGTTTTTGTTCATTGGGTGTGAGTTCCGGGTAAGATTGGCGCAGGCGGCTCAGAAAATTACCATGCACCTGATCAAAATGATGCTCAAACTGTTCCCAGTCTTCCTGAAGTTTCAGAGTGGTATTAATGTCCTTTACAATCTGTTCCAATGCTTGTTTGGTTTCCCGGTTTTTTCCCATTCGTTTTACTTCCTGTAGTTTCCCTTTTATGGTTTCTATAAATTCATTTTTCACTACGAGATTCATTGTTGATGCTGCCAGCAGATTATTCGTGTGCCGGAGTTCTCCTTTCATTTTCTCCTCTTTCAACTGATTGAGTTCCTGTTCCTTTTGCCGTTCTACATCGAAAAGTTCCTGTTGCTTTTGAGCCAGTTCAATCTTTTTAGCCTGCTCCACCGCTTTGGCTTTTTGCTTATATCGTTGCCTTTGAAAATTAGAAATAAAAAACAATCCCAAAATTCCAAGCAACAAGTACGCAACCTTAGCAGCCAGGCTCCGGTGCAGGGGCGGTTCTACTTTGAGATGAAGAGGTTGGACCGAAAGTATACTCCCCAGATTGTTTCTGGTTTGAACATGAAATTTGTATTTGCCCTCATTTAAATTTGTGTACTCCTTTATAGCAGAGACTGACCATTCCCCAAAGTCTTTTTCAAATCCCTCAAGGTAATATCGGAACTGTTGATTTTCAACGGCATTAAATTGAAAGGATTCAATCGTAAATTGCAACACTTTGGCATTGGAAGAAACGACAATTTCTTCTATCGCATTCGGCTTGGGTTCAAATGGTTTTTGTGTATATAAATTTTTATCCTCCGTCTTACTATAAACTCTGCTGATCACAAATGGGTTATCTGATTGCATCTGATTTTCCAACCTCGGCTGGTAATGAATGAACCCTTCATTTGCACTAAACAAAACACCATCATCAGTATTAATAGATATATTTAACAAATCATTGTTTAATGAATACTGTAATTGATACAAAGAGGAAGGAAAAAATTGATAATGACTGGGACGAATCTCTTTAAAAAATCCAACAGAATTCTCACCATAGATATGAATATTATTTTGGTGATCCTGCTGTAAAAGATACACCGCTTGATTATCTAATTCATTTAAAAATATATCTGCCCTTTTTATTTGATCGGTATTTTGATCTATCATAAATACACCAGCTCGGGTACCCAGATATAATTCATTATTTATTTTACTTAAAACTATTTGTCCGTCAATGGAAGGCAGGTTGGGTTCGTCCGGGATTTTTTGAACAATGGCTTTAGTAAGTTCATCTGTTAAATTCAGGAGGTACAAACCTTTATAAAATTGCCCCACCCAAATTCTTCCTTTTTTATCTTCTTCAAAAAACCGACTTGATTCACTAAACCCATTTATTTTTCCGACGGGCTCCAATTCCATCCTTTCATTTATTTTAAAAAGATACAACCCGGAATACATTCCTCCAATCGCATATTGTGGATTGGACTCCAAATGTTTGACCTGCCAAAGCCCGTCAGTCGTAACAATCCGGCTGGCTCGACCCTTTTCTAACAGAAAAAGACCTGTATGATGACCTGCGTAGAGTTTGCCCAAAATACGCTGTATCCCATAAGATGGTCCTTCCGTTCCTTCCAGAAAAATACATTCCGCTGCATCTTTTTTCAAAAAATAAACCCCATTTGAAGTCGTATAATACGTTCCCTCCTCCACATCAAAAGACTCGTATCCATTCCCCTGAATATTAATTTCCCGATTGATAAATCGCATAGGCGAACTAATATCTATCAGGGACATCCCGTTTTGTTTCCCTACCCATAAGTTACCGGTATAATCCTGGAAGGTATTCAGGCAGGCATTGATTTGCAGTCCTTCTTCTATAGAAATATTTTCTATAATTTGTTTTCGTTTGTCAAAAAGATATAAACCAGCAGTTTGGGTAGAAATGGCTAATCTGGAATCAGAGAGATGGAGAACGTGATTGACATAAGTTCCTTTCAGGGTTTGACTCAGGCTATTAAAAATGGGTTTCGCTTCAAAAAGGGTGGAATGTTCTATCTCTCCCGAATTATAAAATATTAGAATACCTTCAGTATGTGGAAGAATGCCCCGGATGATTTGACCGGTTTGGTTTTGGGGATAAGTTGAAACCAATTCTTTTCCTTTAATCTCAAACAACTGTCCCCTGGGATTTTGAGTAAATAGTTTCTGCCCCGCCTGAAAGGAACGCTCAAATCCGTTTTGATGATGGATGATGGAAACAGAGGTTCCATTATAAACAAAAATACCCTGAAAGGTGCAAAAATATACCTGATTCTCATATAAAAAAACATCCCATACCTCATCGAAACTAATCGCATTCTCCGGTAAAATTTTATCCAGTGAAACATAGGCCCAATCTTTATCAAAATATCCAAATGCACCCTGCGCTCCCACATATAAGCGATTCATTTTTTCATCAAAAGCAAGAGAGCGAATTTTTTTACTGGTATTAAAATGATGAATCTGCCAGTCATTTCCATTATAAGAAAGTACCCCTAAGTTATTGGCCACAAAAAGGGTCATATCTCTGTTTTGAGCAAAGTCGATATTTTGAATCCCAGCCTTATAATCCAGCGGGGTAAAATTACGGATGGGATATTTGCCAGAGAAAGCCCAACTCTGAAATGCCACTATCTGAAAAAATAAAAACCAACACCAAAAGAGGGACTTGTTGTAATGATTTTTATTCATGTGTAAGTTTTTGCAGTTAAAAGTATCTTAATTATCAACAAGTTAGCGTTTTTTTTTGCACTCATTGTAGTAGTAAAATAAATTTTCGACGAAATAATTGTTGTAGTGGGTTTTTCTTTTTCTTCAATTTCAATTATGTAATTTAACGCTGTTCTTTGACAATTCGAGCCAATTTAAATTTATCAACTCAATCATTAACCAAATTAAATTTTAACCGCAATGAAAAAATTTGCCATAGGACTATTTTTTTTAGTCTTCACTCACCATGTTTTTTCTCAGGCTACTCAGGTCTCTGTCGTTCAAAAAAGTGATGGAATTAGCTTGCAGGTCAACGGAAAAGACTTTATGGTCAATGGTATGAATTGGGATTACATTCCTATAGGTACCAATTACTCCTATACTTTTTGGAAAAAATCAGATGACTTTATCAAAGCCGCTCTGGACGCAGAAATGTCCCTGTTGAAAAATATGGGGGTCAACACTATTCGCGTTTATACTGGTATTCCCAAAAAATGGATTCAGTACATATACGAAAAATATGGTATTTATACCATGCTCAACCACTCCTTCGGTCGCTACGGTCTGACCCTCAACGGAACCTGGGTAGGAAACACCGAATATTCAGAGCCACGGGTAAAGGAGTTGCTGATGAAGGAAGTAACTGAAATGGTTAAGGATTACAAAGACACACCAGGCCTCTTGCTCTTTTTACTCGGAAATGAAAATAACTACGGACTCTTCTGGGGCGGTGCTGAAACTGAAGACATCCCCATAGAAGATCGAAAATCTACCATCAGGGCAAGAGCCATGTATAAATTGTTTAATGAAGCCGCTGTTGCCATGAAAAAACTGGATGATTCTCATCCTGTCGCCTTATGTAATGGCGATTTGCTCTTCATGGAAATCATCGTTGAGGAATGCAAAGATGTAGATATATTTGGAACCAATATGTATCGAGGGGTTTCCTTTGGAGATGCCTTCCAGCGCGTTTTGAAAGAATACAATAAACCCATCCTTTTTACAGAATTTGGAGCAGATGCTTTTAGTGCAACTGCCAATGCTGAAGATCAACAATCTCAGGCTTACTATATGGTAGGCAACTGGAAAGAAATATATGAAAATGCCGCAGGCATGGGTAAGGTTGGAAATTCTATAGGGGGATTCACCTTCCAGTTTAGTGATGGCTGGTGGAAATACGGTCAAACAAAAAATCTTTCTGTTCATGATAATAATGCCTCCTGGAGTAATGGAGGGTATCAAAGCGATTTCGCAGAAGGCGAAAATAATATGAACGAGGAATGGTTTGGAATCTGTGCAAAAGGACCAACGGACGGCAGAGGTTTGTATCAACTCTATCCGCGTGCCGCTTATTATGCCCTAAAAAAAGCTCACCAAATAAATCCTTATGACGATGGTGTAACTTTAGAATCTCTTAACAATCATTTTTCAAATATACAACTAATGGATGCGGTTATCCAGGCCAGAGGAGATAAAGCTGCTTTGGTTGGTGAAGCCGGAAAGAAAATCCGCCTGAGTGGATTGCGAGCCGATATTTCTACTTTTAATACGGGTGGAACGAATATTTCTACGCCGGAAGAAGAAGATCCAAGTACCCTAACCTATCCCAATCGATTGGGATTTGATCACATGCAATCTTTTTATATTGGTGTAGAAGCGCGACCTACAGAAAGCGTTCGGGCAAATGTCACTATGAATATCCTGGGTAATGTAGCAGAGAATCCCATCAATGAAATTTTTTATGAAAATCGTGGACGTCCCAGAGTTGTAGAAACACCGCAAGGAGATTTGGAATTTGCTGACCGAAACCGAATTGCAATTTACAATGCGGATATTAGTTGGAATCACAAAAACTTTGACCTGAAAGGTTTCTATAGAACGGGGCATTTTCACTGGGGATATGAAGGTGACTTTTTCGGATTATATCCGGAAGCCAACTACGGTCCCAATATTGATATATATAATGGTAACGCTCCATTTGGTTTTGAACTGGCGGCCAAGAAAAAACTGAAGGGATTAAAATTGGCTTTTGGCCCCGAACTGTGGTGGGGAGCCAACCCGGCTGTCCTTGTAAAATATTCCAGAAAAATTGCCAAATTTGATGTAACGGGAATCTTCCATGAAGATATCGCCAGACAAGCACCTGCCGTAAGTTCATTTGCCGTTCCTATTCCACCCACAAGAAGAGCATCCCTTCATTTGGAAAGAGAGTTCGGTACCTTTGGGTTACAACTTGGAGGACTCTGGGCCGGACAACCTCTCGTAGGGAGAACCTTCCAAATCGTAGATGATTCTCAGGAAGATTATATCGTTTATCAGGATGAAACAAACAACAATGATACCTGGGGAGGAAAAGCAAAAATCACCTGGCAGGCGGGACCTGTCAACTGGTATGCACAGGGTGCTGCAATGGGACTGCTTGCCCAGGGAGGCGCAGATTTTACCCGCACATTTACAGGATGGAGATTAAAAGATAGTGGAAGTGGAAACCAGTACAACTTCCTGACGGGTTTCACTTTTGGTTTTGGAAATTTCCAGATTGGACCCAACTTCCTCTGGCAAAAACCTATCGTCGATCCGATTCCGTCAGATGTATCCGCACCCGGAAGACCTCGAAATATACTGGATGATCCTTTCGCTGTCAGATGGAACAGAGAGACCATCGCCGGAGAACTTTTGATCACCTATGACCCAACACCCGGTTCCTGGATGTATGAATGGAACAGCGATGAAATTGAAGATGCTCCGCTTGCTGTTAGTGCCGGAATCGTCTATCGTCACCATCCCACTATTATGGATGCAGCGGTTGGTATCCTCGGAGATGGGCGTACCATTTTTCCTTTCGCTGGTTCTGCGCCTGCTCAGGATTTGTGGGAAGTGCACGCTCGACTTGTTTCAAAATCAGGTCCTGATTTTGGATGGATTGCTAACCTCTACGGAGGAAACGCTCAGGCCAACGGAAGCGACCCTCGTTTAATTCAACGCTTTGGGGGAGATTTAAGAATGATTTATAAAAAAATGAAATTAACCTCAATGGTCAAAGTGGATGACTGGGGACCTTTTGATTATCACAGAGATTTTAACCTGACTTATCCCCTACAGTTATCTTTCGATTTATCCACGAACCTTTCGAGACCCGGATGGTTTGCTTTGCCTAATACAAAATTAGGAATTCAATATACTTATAGAACATTGGATCAGTACTCTCCGCGCTACTGCCCGGAAAGAAATATGATGATAAATGGTGATTTGGTTTGTAATCCGACAGCCCCTGGATATGATAATGGAACCGAATGGGAATTCAGAACTTATTTTCAAATAAATATCAATCAATAGTAAAAATGAAAAAGAATATTTTAAATAAAAAAATAATTGTTGGGTTACTGGGAATTATCACCCTGGTCTGCTTCAGTTGCCAAAGAGATCTGGACGACCTGAAACTGGCTACTTTCCCGACAACAGCCGAAGTCTTTATCGATGGCTTTAGCGGTGGTTTACAATATGCTGCCTTTGGCGGTTCCGATGTAACTGCTTTTGAAGTGGATACAGATGTGACCTATGGTGGTACTGCGGCTTCCATGAGATTTGAAGTGCCTGATGTAGGAGATCCGGCAGGAGCCTATGCTGGTGGTACTTATTTTGTTGACGGTGGCCGGGATCTGACGGGATATAATGCGCTGACCTTTTGGGCCAAAGCTTCAAAATCTGCCAGTCTTGATGTTTTGGGTTTTGGTAATGATTTGGATGCTAATTCTTACGCCACTTCCTTAAATAATGTATCTGTAAATACCAATTGGAAAAAAATCATCATTCCTATTCCCAATCCTTCTAAACTAACTCAGGAAAAAGGACTGTTTTTCTACTCTGAGGGACCAGAGGAAGGAAATGGATACACGGATTGATGAGGTAAAATTTGAAAACATCGGCACCTTAACTGTTCCTCAGGGAGCCATCATGGAAGGACAGGATGCTACGACCACAACCGAAACCGGAGATCAATTTCCTGTTACTGGTTTACAAGCGACATCCAACCTTCCCAATGGGTTAGACCAAACGGTCAATACCTCTGCGTCATTTTTCACCTTCACTTCTTCCGAACCTTCTACGGCAATGGTCGATAGTGCAGGAACCGTTACCATTTTGGATGCTGGCACTTCTGTCATTACTGCCATGCTCGGAGAAACAGCCGCTGCTGGTTCCCTAACGGTTACTTCTACAGGTGATCCGATTTTACCTGAATCTCCAGCCCCGGTTCCTACAGTAAATGCCGATAGTGTTATTTCTATGTTTAGTAATGCCTATACAAATGTACCAGTTGATGTATGGAATACTTACTGGCAATTTTCTACTGCAGAATCAGATGAATTACAAATTGATGGAGACGATGTTATCCGTTATAAAAATCTCAACTTCGTAGGGATCGAGTTTACCTCTCAGACTATCAATGCTACGGATATGACGCATTTCCATATTGACATCTGGACACCAAACTCAACCAATTTACCCGCAAGTTTTAAAGTTCTTCTCGTAGATTTTGGACCGGATAATACCTTTGACGGAGGAGATGACTCCTCTCATGAGGTTTCCTTTACAAGTCCCACTCTTCAATCCAATCAGTGGGTAAGCCTGGATATTCCATTGTCTAATTTTACCGGGTTGGTCAATCGGGCTAATCTGGCTCAACTGGTTCTTTCCGGAGATTTGCCTACCGTTATTATTGATAATGTTTATTTCTACAATGGTGGTGGATCGACCTCCTCCGGTGGCCCAACCAGTGCTGCACCTGCGCCCTCCTATCCTGCAGGAGATGTCATTTCTGTATTTAGTGATGCCTACTCCAATCTCGGAGGTACAGATTTTTACCCGGACTGGGGACAGGCAACAGTAGTTTCTGAAGTAGCTGTTTCGGGTGATAACACATTGTTGTATTCCGGACTGAACTATCAGGGAACTCAATTTGCCAGTGCAATAGATGCATCTGCGATGACCCATTTACGTCTGGATGTTTTTACAGAAAATTCCTCCATGTTAAATGTATTTTTGATAAGTACAGGTCCGGTGGAAACCCCTTATGCCATCCCGGTTCCTACCAGCGGCTGGTCCACTTTGGAAATTCCACTTTCCTCTTTTGCTCCGGTGGATATGACAGACATTATTCAAATGAAGTTTGACGGAAACGGAGATATTTATTTAGACAATATATTATTTTATAAATCAGGCGGCAGTGGCGGAACAGAACCGACCGTTGGTGCGCCGGAGCCTACCTATAATGCGGCTAATGTCATTTCTATCTTTAGCGATACTTATACGGAGGTTCCCGGTACAGATTTTAATCCCGACTGGGGACAGGCCACCGCAGTATCCACAGTAAATATTGCAGGGAATAATACTTTGTTGTATTCCGGATTGAACTATCAGGGAACACAACTCACACCCGCTCAAGATGTTTCTGGTATGACCACATTAAGAGTAGATATATGGACAGCTAATTCTACCATGCTTAATATTTACCTAATTAGTACCGGGCCTATTGAAACGCCTTATGCCATCCCGGTTCCAACAAGTGGGTGGTCAACATTGGAAATACCCTTGACGGATTTTGCTCCTGTTGATATGACGGATATTATCCAATTCAAGTTTGACGGAAACGGAGATATTTACATCGACAACTTACTGTTTTTTAATTAAAATTATATAAATAAATCCTGATCGCCTTTTAATTGAAATCCCTTTTCCGGCGATCAGGGTTTGTTTATCTCTTTTAGTTGGAAAATAGGACAGCTGGCCGGGACCTCATACCTAAGCTGTCACGACTTTCAACCATAACCTTTTTATCAATCTATATGATTTCTTGTAGTTTAAAAATTAAATACAATGTATATAAAATAAATTATTATTTGTGTTGCAGGCTTATTGGTTTTTAGAAATTAACTGCCAAACTTTTTTTGCTCTACTCGCCCCTAAAGGGGGGGGGCGGGTAGGCATTTTCGGCTGTTAATTATTTAACCAAGCGTTGTGCCCTGTAACTATCAGGCAAAGCCTTGACATTCATCGTCAGGTGGGACACCTGACTGGAAAAACGTTTTCGTGTCAGGTGTCCCACCTGACACCAGCAACAAGCAGGATTTATTTTCGCCAGTCGTAATGCAAAATACTTTTTTACACAGTGTTTTAAAATCTGCCATTTTTTGAAAAAATGGCAGATTTAACAACGAGGAATAAACGCTATCAACCATAATCATATAGTCTCTTTTTACCGGACTCGTATTTTAAGAAATAAAGAAATAAAAATATAAAAATGCAACATTACATTTTAAAAATAAATATTCTATCTCTGCTGATTTTAGTAGCGTGGGCTGGATGTAATGATGATCCTGAAACCCCGGATCGAAACTGGCAACTCACCTGGTCGGATGAATTTGAAGGAGAAGCCGGTCAACTTCCCGATCCTGAAAAATGGGGATTCGATGTTGGAACGGATTGGGGAAATCAGCAATTGGAATACGATACTGATCGGGCGGACAATGCCTCCCTCGATGGAGCAGGACATTTAGTGATTACGACTAAAAGAGAAAATTATGCTGGTTCGAATTATACTTCTGCACGGATTACCACCCAGGGATTATTTGAGCAAACCTACGGTCGCTTTGAAGCTAGAATTAAAATTCCTACTGGTGCGGGTATCTGGCCGGCGTTTTGGTTATTGGGTGCCGATATTCAAACGACAGGTTGGCCCGAATGTGGCGAAATTGACATTATGGAAGCCCGGGGTCAGCAGCCCTCCATCGTTCATGGCTCTGTTCACGGTCCTGGTTATTCCGCCGGAGAAGCTATAACAGATAGTTACAGTTTGACGAATGATCGGTTTGATAATGACTTCCATGTTTATGCGGTGGAATGGGGAGAAGATTACATCGACTACTTTGTAGATGATGAGTTATACCTTCAGGTCCGCCCGGATGATCTGCCCGGTGAATGGGTTTATGATCATGACTTCTTTATTATTTTAAATGTAGCCGTTGGTGGAAGTTATGTTGGCTTCCCTAACAATGATACTCCTTTCCCTCAAACAATGGAAGTGGATTGGGTAAAAGTTTATAGTGAAATTTAATCATCTTCTATGCATCTTGAAATTCCAAATATTAAAAAACAAATGACAAAGACGAACGCCGTCGATTTATCCAAAGTAAAAATCGGAGACGAGAACTGGTATAAAATTTCTAACAGTGATCTCCTGCGTCCCTTTTTTATGAGTATCGTGAGTGACTCCAACCACTGGATGTTTATTTCCAGCAATGGAGGACTAACTGCCGGACGAAAAAATAAAGAATATGCTTTATTTCCATATTATACAGATGATAAAATCACAGAAGCAGCGGAATGGACCGGAAGCAAATCCATATTTGCCGTTTGGGTTGATGATTCTCCTAAAATATGGGAACCTTTTTCTATTCGCCAGGAAGGTCGATATACCATAAAAAGAAATTTATATAAAAATATTTATGGTAATAAAATTCGATTTGAGGAAATCAATGAGGATTTAAATTTAACCTTCCAATACGAATGGAGCTTTAGCAATTTGTATGGTTTTGTCAAACGTTCTACCCTGATCAATGATAAAGACAGCCCGGCAGAGGTGACCGTTTTGGATGGCATCCAGAATATTTTGCCTCATGGCGTCCATAGTGATTTGCAAAATAATGCCAGCAATTTGGTAGATGCTTATCGCAAAAATGAGATGGAAAAATCTTCCGGAATTGGCATTTATTCCCTGAGTGCTATCATCGTTGATCGGGCAGAACCCAGTGAAGCTCTAAAAGCCAATGTTGCCTGGTCACTCGGACTAGACCATCCGGAATATCTCTTATCTTCCACTCAGTTAAAATATTTCAGAAAAGGGTTGCCTCTGCAGGAGGAGACAGATGTGCGGGCAGAGAAAGGGGCTTATTTTTTATATAAAAAAATTATTCTACATACTGAATCCCCTCAGGAATGGATCATAGCAGCTAATGTTAATCAGGATCATGCTGCTATTGCCCGCTTATCCGAAGACTTAAAAGACAAAAACAAGTTATATAATAAAGTTAATCAGGACATTCTAAACGGCACCCAACGATTAATTCATCTGATTGCCTCAGCAGATGGATTACAGCTCAGTTCTGATCACCTTAGGGACTCCCGCCATTATTCCAACACCCTTTTCAATATAATGCGGGGCGGGATTTTTGACAATAATTATATTATAGAAAAAAAGGACTTCTGTGCGTATTTAAAAAATGCCAATCCCATTGTTTTCAGTAAAAACGAACAGGAAAAGTTGCCTGAAATCTTTGACTTATCGCAATTGCAAAGCCTTGCTACTCAGAGTAAGGATTCGGATTTCAGACGATTGTGCATTGAATATATGCCCTTAAAATTTAGTCGGCGACATGGTGACCCCAGCCGTCCCTGGAATCAATTTTCCATCAATACGAGAAGTGAAATTGACGGATCAAAAATACTGGATTATCAGGGTAACTGGCGGGACATTTTTCAAAACTGGGAAGCACTGGTTCACTCCTACCCTGCTTTTATTGAAAGCATGATTTATAAATTTTTGAATGCAACGACTTTTGACGGGTACAATCCTTATCGGGTCACCAAAGGCGGGTTTGACTGGGAAGCTATCGAACCGGATGATCCGTGGTCTTACATTGGTTATTGGGGAGACCATCAGATAATTTATTTATTAAAATTTTTAGAATTTATAGAAAAACACCAACCCGGCAAACTGGAATCCTGGTTTGACAAAGAGGAGTTTGTTTATGCCAATGTTCCATATAAAATAAAATCTTATGAGAAAATAATCCAAAACCCAAAAGATACGATTGACTTTGATGCAGATTTAGACAAATCTATCCGTCAAAAGCGATCCGAAATGGGCGCAGATGCCACACTTTTGCATGATGAAAAAAATAATGTGTATAAAGTCAATTTTGTAGAGAAAATATTAGCAACACTTCTGGCCAAACTGTCCAACTTTATCCCCGAAGGAGGTATCTGGATGAACACCCAGCGCCCGGAATGGAATGATGCCAATAACGCTCTGGTAGGAAACGGGGTTTCAATGGTGACGCTTTATTACATTAGAAGGTTTTTAATATTTTTTAAGGGAATAGTTGCAGATGCTTCAATAGAACGAGTCAGTCTTTCCAATGAGCTGATCGTTTTCTACAGAAATGTTTTAAAAACATTTGAAAAACATGAATCTCTTTTGGGCGGAAAATTTGATGATAAAAATCGAAAGCAAGTATTGGATGAGTTGGGCCAGGCTGGAAGTGATTATCGGGATCATGTTTATAAACAAACCTTTTGGGGTAAAAAAAGAAGTATCTCTCTAAAAAGTTTACAGCAGTTTACAGATTTAGCACTACAATATATAGAACATTCTATCCGGGCCAATAAGCGATCGGATAATTTGTATCATGCCTACAACCTGATGACCGTAGAAAACGATCAGGAAGTTTCCATTTCTTACCTGAGTGAAATGCTGGAAGGTCAAGTTGCTGTTTTGAGCTCAGGATATTTGTCTTCGGAAGAAACAGTGGAAGTTTTGGATGCTTTGAAAAATAGTGCTTTGTTCAGAGAAGATCAATATAGTTATATTTTATATCCCAATAAAAATTTGCCAAGATTTACCAAGAAAAACAATATACCCAAAAAATTAATTCAGCAATCAGAACTCCTGCAACAGTTACTTGCCAACGGCAATCTTCAAATCATCAATAAAGACGTAAATGGCGAATATCACTTTAATGGCCTTTTCAAAAATGCAGATGATTTGGCCAATGCTCTGGAGGAATTAAACGGAACTAATTACGCCAATCTTATAGAAAAGGAAAAAGCACAAATCCTCCAAACATTTGAAACCGTATTTAATCACAAGTCCTTTACCGGACGATCCGGCACCTTCTTCGGATATGAAGGTCTGGGTTCTATATACTGGCACATGGTTTCTAAGTTACAGTTGGCCGTTCTGGAATGTTGCCTCAGTGCCATTCAAAATCAAGCCAGCCCGGAAACGACAGGTCGTTTGCTCGAACATTATTACGAAATCAATGCGGGCATAGGTGTACATAAGTCGCCTTCGCTTTACGGTGCATTTCCGACTGATCCTTATTCCCATACGCCTGCTGGAAAAGGCGTCCAACAACCCGGGATGACCGGACAGGTGAAGGAAGATATTTTATCCCGGTTTGGAGAGTTGGGTGTTTTTGTAAAAAACGGGCAGTTATACTTCGAGCCGCACATGCTTAGAAAAGAAGAGTTTCTAAAAAGTCCTTCCACCTTCTACTATTATAATATGGAGGGAGAAAAACAACAGGTGGAAGTTTCGGAAGGGGCACTTTGCTTTACCTATTGTCAGGTGCCGATTATTTATCAGCTCGCCGAGAAAAATAGTCTAACTATTTTATATACGAAAAAACCTATTATTACATCCGTAAAGCTACAGTTGGACAAAACTCAAAGTCAGGAAATTTTTGACCGGACGGGGGAAATTGAAAAAATTGTCGTCCATGTAAAAAAATCAATTTTAAAATAAAATATAATTAAAACATGAAAGGCTTATCTACTTCACTACAATTTTTAGGAGCATTTTTGATGATAGCGGGGCTTTTAATTTCATGTGGGAATCAAAAATCAAATCAACAAAAAAATAATACGAAAAAAGAAGTGACAGCAAAAGACATTTTAGGAAACCCGGATTATACCGCTATCTCTTTTGGCGGATACCGGCAACAGAGTAGAGATCAGCAACCCACCGTGGAACAACTGAAAGAGGATATGCAAATCCTGAGTGCGATGAACATAAAATTGTTGCGCACTTATAATGTGAATTTGCCCCATGCTACCAATGTACTTAAGGCTATTCGGGAATTGAAAAAGGAAGACCCCAACTTTGAAATGTACGTCATGCTAGGCGCCTGGATCGATTGTGAAAATGCCTGGACCCCCAATCCTAATCACGACTTTGAAAATGTGCCTTTTAATGAGAAAGAAATAAAAAAGGCCATCGAACTGGCCAACGAGTACAAGGACATCGTAAAGATTATTGCTGTTGGGAATGAAGCAATGGTCAAGTGGGCAGCCTCCTATTTTGTGCAACCCTGGGTTATTTTAAAATATGTCAATCAATTGCAAGCCGCCAAAAAAGCCGGACAGCTTCCAGCCGATTTGTGGATCACCAGCTCTGATAATTTTGCTTCCTGGGGTGGAGGCGGCGGCGAGTACCACGTAGAGGATTTGGCAAAACTCATTAAAGCCGTGGACTTCGTTTCACTTCACACCTACCCCATGCACGACACCCACTACAATCCGGATTTTTGGGGAACTATGGAGAGCGAAAATGACCTGTCTGATAAAGCAAAAATTGAAAAAGCCATGACCCGCTCCTTAGGTTATGCAAAAAATCAATATACGAATACGGTTAATTATATTAGAAATATTGATCCGGATGTACCTATTCATATTGGCGAAACAGGTTGGGCCAGTGCCTCAAATGGGTTTTACGGCCCGGAAGGCTCAAAAGCCACAGATGAATATAAAGAAGGTCTTTATTATAAAATGATACGGGAATGGACAGACAAAGAAAAGATTTCCTGTTTCTATTTTGAAGCCTTTAACGAACCCTGGAAAGATGCTCAAAATCAGGGAGGCTCAGAAAATCACTTTGGCCTTTTTGATGTCAATGGAAAAGCAAAATATGCCATCTGGGATCTCGTAGATAAAGGACTTTTTAAAGAATTAACACGCGGCGGAAATCCCATAGTCAAAACCTTCGACGGAAATGAAGAGGCTCTCCTCAAAACAGTGGCATTACCTCCCGTCAAACAACATATACATCAGTAATTTTTATAAAAAAATAAACTATAAATCAATAACAAAAAACCAACAGTCTTTTTTAAAAATGAATATTAATAACTCAACTGATTTTTTCATATTCTAATAATCTAAAAAAGACTTAACTATTCAAAACCAGAATATACAACCATGACACAACAACCAACAACCTCCAGAGACCTGGTTCCAATGGGACAAAAATTAGCTTTTGGCTCTGGTCACCTCGTCAACAACTTATTGCCCGGAGCATTGGGATTTTTTATGTTTTTCCTATTGACAGCCTTTGGAATGGACCCTTTTCTAGCCGGACTATTAGGCGGTCTTCCAAGGATTTTTGATGCGCTCACAGATCCGGTAATGGGTTTTATATCCGATAATACCTCTTCGCGTTGGGGACGTCGGCGACCTTATATTTTCGTAGGAGCAATATTAAGTGGAGTGCTTTTTATCCTGCTTTGGCAGTTGGATGAAAACAACTCTCAGACCTATAACTTCTGGTATTTTCTCATTTTCTCTATGATTTATTTGATTGGAAATACCATGTTCTCTACTCCTCTGATTGCCTTGGGTTATGAAATGACTTCCGATTATAACGAACGAACCCGGTTGATGGCCTTTTCTCAAATCTTTGGTCAGATAGCCTGGATGATTGTACCCTGGTTCTGGGTTATTATTGCCGATCCGGATGTATTCACTTCTCAGGCCGAAGGCGTTAGAAAATTGTCCTTCTATGTAGGTATCATTTGCATTGTATTAGGACTGATGCCCGCATTTTTCTGTCGGGGTATTGATGCATCTAATATGGCCAATCGCAAAAAAATTACTTTCGGCACCCTCTTGTCAAATGTCACCGATCTTTTTAAAAGTATTATACAAGTTGCCAAAAATAAACCATTTATGAAGTTGTGTGGTGCAACCTTTTTGATTTTTAATGGTTTTCAAATGGTAGCCGCATTTAGTGTATATATCATTGTGTTTTATATGTATAATGGGGATTATGGAATGGCTGGAACCTGGCCGGCGTGGTTTTCTACCATTAGTGCCATCCTGACTGCCTTTCTTATTATTCCCATCATCACCTGGATGTCCAACAAATGGGGTAAGAAAAATGCCTTTATCATTTCTACTTTTATTTCAGTTGTAGGATATATTTTAAAATGGTGGACTTTTGATAATGATCTCAATGCAGCTTTCAATGAAACAGGATTAGGTCAGGCACTTAATCAGGGCGTTGGTGCTTTGTTTGCCTTTTTAGATCCCTTCCTGAATAGCATTGGTGCCGGGTGGTTTAGCATCGATGTCTCTCAGGGATCGCCTTGGCTGATTTTCCTTCCTATCCCCTTTATCGCCTTTGGACTTGGAGGACTTTTTACCCTGATGATGAGTATGACGGCTGATGTTTGTGATTTAGATGAACTGGATAATGGGATGCCCAGAAAGGAAGGAACCTTTGGAGCTATCTATTGGTGGATGGTTAAGCTCGGACAGGCCATTGCTCTAGTATTGGGTGGGCTGGTTTTAAAATTAGTAGGTTTCGACCAAAATGCCGCTACTCAAACAATGGAAACAATGACGAACCTGCGCATTGCAGATATTGTCATTCCGGCCTTCACTGCCCTTCTTGCTATTGTCATTATGTGGAACTATAGCTTGTCAGAAGAAAAGGCATTGGAAATTAAAAAAGTATTAGTAGAACGAAGAGGGGAATTATAATTTTTAAAATTTTAATTTTTATATAAAAATGTCATACAGACCCGAAAAAACATTTTCCCTTACAGGTATAGAGCATAGCCTCACTCTTTCTGAGGAGTCTTTAGTGAGTTTATTTCATAAAGTCTTGGAATCAGGAATGCATGGGCTATGCTATAGTGCCTATGAAGAAGATCAAAAACCCGGCGATATTTTAACGGAACCTCAAATCCGAAAACGACTGAGTATCCTTGCTCCCTATACTAAATGGATTCGTACCTTCTCCTGCATAGAAGGCAATGAACTCATCCCAAAAATTGCCCGGGAGTTTGGATTAAAAACACTTGTCGGAGCCTGGTTAGGGCCGGATAAAGCCCTTAATGAAAAAGAAATTGCCGGATTGATTGAATTGGCGGAAAATGGATATGTAGATATCGCTGCCGTCGGAAATGAAGTGATGTACCGAAATGATCTCTCCGAAGAAGAACTACTGAGTTATATTCAATTAGTAAAGCAATCTATCAATAATGTCCCTGTCGGTTATGTAGATGCTTATTACGAATTTAGTCATCGACCAAAAATTACAAATGCCTGTGATGTCATTCTGGCCAACTGCTACCCCTATTGGGAAGGTTGTCATATTGATTATTCATTGATATACATGAAGCAGATGTTTTATCAGGCCTTGCACGCCGCCAAGGGGAAAAAGGTTATCATTTCCGAAACCGGATGGCCCAATAAAGGCAGCAGTTTTAAAGATGCTCATACCTCCAACGCAAACGCCATGAGATACTTTATAAATACTCAACATTGGTCCAAAGAAGAAAATATAGATATTTTTTATTTCTCTTCGTTTGACGAATCCTGGAAAGTGGGAAGTGAGGGAGATGTTGGAGCTTATTGGGGTCTTTGGGACAAGAATGAAAAAATAAAATACACTTTATAAAATAATTTATAATAGCAAAACCAATTTATCTTAAACATTATCTATCAAGATATATTTTTAAACTAAATAACTAAAAAATGAAGTATCTTACACTTTTGTTAACGCTGTTTCTGGCTTCTTGGAGTTATGGGCAAATTGGTCTTCCTTTAGACTTTGAGTCCACTTCAACAACCTACACCTTCACTGATTTTGATGGTGGACAAATGAGCTGGGAAACCAACCCGGATATGTCCGGAATTAATACGAGTGCCTATGTTGCCCGTATGATTAAAAACCCGGGACAAACCTGGGGAGGTAGTTTTATTACTCTGGATAATCCCATTGATTTTTCTAATGGGACTTACTTTAAAGTAAAAGTCTGGACACCCGCTGTAAACACGCCCATCTTGCTTAAAGCTGAAAACCTAACAGATGGGGCTATTGCCTACCAACAGGAAATGTTTACAACTACTGCGAATGCATGGGAGGAAATCATATTTGATTTTTCATCCATAAACCTCGCAAATACCTATCAAAAACTGGTTTTTATTTTTAATAACGGAGTCATGGGAGATGGCTCTGCTAGTTTCACGTATTATATAGATGACATTGAGGTCTTTGATAATAGTGGAGGAGGCGGTTTGGCACAAGTGGATCTGCCGATCACCTTTGAAGACGTGGCAACTGTAAACTACGATCTGGTTGATTTTGGTGGAAATATGTCTTCCATCGTCGTTGACCCTACTGACCCAATGAACTCAGTCGGTCAGGCAGATAAAACGGCAACAGCTCAACTTTGGGCAGGAACAACTATAGGTGGTTCTGGTTTAGCCAATCCTATTCCTTTTACCGCTAGTGATACTAAAATGTCTGTTCGTGTCTGGTCTCCGGATGCGGGCACGCCTATCCGTGTAAAAGTAGAAGATGCCAATGACCCCACTATTAGTGCAGAAACAGAAGTCATGACGACTATGGCTGGTATGTGGGAAACTCTTGAGTTTGATTTTAATATGGTCGTAGCCGGTACCGCTCCTCTGAATATCGCTAATACTTATAATAAAATTTCTATATTCTTCAATTTCGGTACTGATGGTGCGACTGCTGGTGCTAAAACTTACTACTGGGATGATGTGATGTTCTCCGGTGGTGGAGGTGGCGGTTTGGCACAAGTGGATCTGCCGATCACCTTTGAAGACGTGGCAACTGTAA
>JAHDCK010000475.1 GCA_020629915.1 Saprospiraceae bacterium | reverse complement strand
TTATATAAAAATATTATTTATCAAAAAGAGGGTTGTTTACAAATCCTTCATCCGTTAGTGCATTCAAAAATGCCCGTAAATCTTCCTTCTCGCGTTCTGTTAAATTCAGGGGATGAATTATTTCATTTTTATGAATATGATTTTCACCTCCATTATTATAATGTTCGATCACTTCTTCCAAGGTGGTCATAGAGCCGTCATGCATGTAGGGAGCAGTCAGGGCAATATTGCGCAGGGAAGGTATTTTAAAGAGTGCTTCATCTTCCGGATTTCCCGTCAGGCGCATCCGGCCAATATCCGGATAGGTTTCGTACAGGCCGTTATTTTCAAAATTATAATTTGTAAAATTAAAACCACCGTGACACGTACCGCAATTTGTTTTATTACTAAAAAACAAATCCATTCCACGCAAAGCATTTGCGCACAAAGCCGACTCATCATTATAGTTTATATATTTATCATAATCACTATAACCACTTATAAGGCTTCGTTCAAAAGTAGCCAGAGCACGAGTAATCACAAAAGCATCCGGCTCTCGATCATAAGCCTCCTGAGACATGGATACATATTCAGGATTAGACAGCAAACGCTCTGCAATTAATAATATATTAAAATCAAACTCATTATGCTCTTGCACCGGAACCAGCACTTGCATTTCCAATGTAGGTACGCCACCTTCCCTGGTGAAGTAGGGATGATAACCGACATTGGCGAGGGATGGAGCATTTCGGGTGCCGGGGGCTTCTTCTACCCCATTGCTAAAGGCTACATCATCGCTAAAGGCGAGATTTGCTTTATGACAGGAAGCACAACTTTTGGACGAATCTCTGGACAGGATAGGATCGTAAAAGAGCTTTCGCCCCAATTCCCAGCGACTGCGGGAAAAGGCATTGTCCTCCGGGAATTCCATTTCCGGAAACCCTGAAGGCAATTCCATTAACGCACCGCTGAATGCGGGAATAGCTGTTTCCGGCTTTTCACAAGCGGAAAAACATATAACTAAAACCCATACGACAAATCCTGCGCTTGGGAAACGCATAAGATTATCTTGCGATCAACTTTTGAGTCGCAATAACTTTTCCCGCTTGCATTACTTGTACAAAGTAAACGCCAGAGCCTGGAACGGACCATTCCAGATTTTGCTGACCGGAGATATTTTTCGTCTCAAAAATTTGTTTTCCAAGGATATTTGAAACCGAAATATCAACGGCAATATCTTCCTGAATATCCAAAGCAATAAATGCCAATCCATTTTCTACCGGATTTGGGAAAACGGAAAACTGGTTTAATCCGTTTGCTTCGTTTGTATTCGTAGTCAAAGCAGAAGCCGTGAAAACATGATCTCTAAAATTCTCCAATGCAACGATGGCATCTCCAACTTCGCCGTGTGCAATAACCCCGGAGTTTACTGCAATATTTTCAAGGGCACGGGTATAATCTGCATCAATATTTATGCTTACCGTTCCGTTGCTGGCAGAGGCCGTAGCCGGGACATCTACCTGAAAATATTGATTATCTCCCAAGCCATGCAGCTCAAATAATTGGTTGAAACTACTTCCGCCTTGTCCTTCTAAGGCAATAAAGCGATAACCAGCTGCCCAACCCCAATGCATAGATGGGTTTTGAGGAGCCAATGGATGCCCTGCCGCATAACTGGCAGGATCTAAATGATTATGTGCTTCATCTACTCCAATGTGAAACTTAATTCCCTCTACCATATCTATGCCATAAGCACCTAAATCTACACTTGTCGCTTCACTAGCATCTACCAAAATCCATAAATCCTCCACCATTGTTTCCTGCCCGCCATCATGCATAATTGAAATTTCGGAGACGTAATATTCTAGCCTGTAATATTTAAAATCGTTATCTATATTATTTTTAGCTCCGGCTTCAAGCGCAAAATCTGTATTATCCAGTTTGTGATGAATATTCAACTTAACCATATTTTGAGCCATTGCTCCCAGACTCATAATAACTGCGACTAAAAAAGTAAGTATTCTAAGTTTCATGATATATAATTTTATTTATTTTACAATAAGCTTTTTACTAGTTATAATTTTATTTTTATTATGAAAATTTAAAAGATAAAACCCATTATCCAGATTTGGAACGATTAATCTTCCATTCTCAAGTTCCCAATTGCCAACAAGCACTCCAAGAGTATTTGTCAGTGATACTTCAGAAATTCCTATCGGAACATTTTCCAATATCAACTCAGTATTACTTGAAATTGGGTTTGGAAAGATTTTTATTTCATCTATCTCCAAATCTGTAATCGTACTCACCACACCTGATGCGGAGAACACAAAATCCCTAAAATTTTCTATGGTTTGTTTTGCTTCGTTTTCTTCCCCGTGTTCGACGAGACCGGCAGCAACAGATATATTTTCCAGCACACGGGTATAATCCGCATCTAAGTTAATCATAATTTGATTATTTTCGGCAGATGCCGCTACAGAAATTTCTGTTTTAAAATAATTGACATCTCCTAACCCGTGAAGATTAAACCCCTGATTCAGATTTGGGCCAGCATATCCTTCAATAGCACCAAAGCGATAGCCACCTGCCCAGCCCCAGTGCATAGTCGGATTTTGATGAGCCAATGGATGCGTTTCGGGATAAGTGGATGGATCCAGATGATTATGCGCTTCATCTACTCCAATATAAAAGTGAATGGCTTCTACCTGATTAATATTGTAACTGCCCAAATCTTCCGCCACGACCTTAGGAGCTTTTACCAAAATATAATGATCCGGGATGATAGTCTCCTGCCCTCCGTCGTGAATGACAGAAATTCCACTTATGTAATAATCCAGCCGAGTGAAATACAATTGTTCTCCCAGATTGTTTTGAGTCGTTACATTTGTAGAAAAAGCATCGGTTCCCAGTTTGTGGTGGATATTTAATTGGAGGCTATTTTGGGCAAACACTAGCGACCCATTAATCATCAAAACCGCAACGAGAAAAATGAGGTGTTTCATTTTATTTAATTTTTAA
>JAHDCK010000474.1 GCA_020629915.1 Saprospiraceae bacterium | reverse complement strand
TCATCCGCAAAGTAACGCTGTCGATTGAGATAATCCCGATATGGAGCATTGAGTAAATTGTCGGATTTGACAAAAAAGCGCAGCTTGTATTTAGGAAGGATAATATTGGTAGAAATTTTGAGTCCCATTAGATTATAAGCATCCGGTGGCAAGACAAAATCCTGCCCGGCTTCAATTTCATTTTTACTAAAAACATATCTGTTATTCCATTCTATCTCTATATCTTTCATCTGTAATTTAGAAATATGAATAGACTCACTCAAGCGATAAGTTACCTGACCAAAGAGGCTGCCGGGCGGGATATTGATCAAGGCATTACCATCTTGAATATTATTTCCTCTTATAAAACTATATTTCAATTCTCCAATGACGAATTTCCCAAGAGAGAACTGAGTGGCCAAATCCAGTCCGTAAATAGCTGCATCCGCTTGCTCATATTTAAAAACCGGAAATGCTCCCCGAATTGTCAGACGCACTTGATCTTGGGGATTTAAGTATATAAAATCCCAAAATCTCTGATAATAAATCAAAGATTCAAAAGAAAAACCCGAGCCGGCCTGATGCGTAAAATCCAGCGTCGTCTTCCAGGCCTTTTCTGTATTTAAATGGATCTCTCCCTCCTCTATCCCACTCACCCCCTGATGCAATCCATTACTATATAATTCATTGATAGCCGGATTGCGCATGGCAAATCCCGTTCCTAAAGTCAGGGCCTGTTTGCCAGAAATATTATACCGCCACCCACCCATTCCACTCAAATTGTGAAAGTGGTTTTCATACCGCAAAAGTTTCTCAGGTTCGGATCGGCTGAAGGTTGCCACATTTTGCCATTCGTAATCATAGCGCATCCCCAAATTCAAAATCGCTTTTTCCCAGCTTTGATTGAACGTGGTATAAGCACCTGATTTCCACGAAAAATAATCGGGTATCAAGGGGAAAACTTTCGTTTCGGGATTATTTACATTATTTATAAATATATTTTGTTGTCCAATTTTAAATACCTGACCATCGTGATTTTCTTTTTCATATTTAAAATCAGTCGTATAAGTCAATTGCTGAATACTAAGTCCGGGAATATCTGAACGTCCACCTCGGCGAACATCAAATTCCTTTCGGTCATTCAATTGACCGGACAAAATCAATTGCAGCGATTGATGCTCATCCGGATAAAATCTGGTTTGCAACTTGACGAGATGATGTCCTACTTTTTGATTAGGTGCATCGAGAGTATAGCTAAAATTTTCCTCTGTAAAAAAGGGAACCGTTCGTTCCAGAGCATCCTCCAAATCCGATAAATTACCGATATGCGATCCTCGCAAAATGCCCAGTTGGGAATTAAAAGTACTAGCATAAAAATCTGTAAACCATCGTTCCCTCCAGGATTTTTCTAATTGAAGGGCAAAATTATTTTCCTGGATGCCGGTGTTATTGAGGAAGTAATCCGGCGTATGTTGATCGCCATATTTTTTAAAAGTGCCATTGACCCGCCAGGCTATTCCGGGCGTGTATTGCTGCAATTGCAAATTGGCATTATGCCCCAGGCCATTTGTTTCAAAGGAATACCCCAGGCTTCCATGAAGGTGTGGTTCGCGGCCAATTTTTTGGGGTTCTACAAAAATAATACTCCCGAGATTGCCGCCACCATATTCCAACGCAGCCGTTCCTTTAATGAGAGAAATGCGATTGGCAATAAGCGGATCGATTTCAGGACTGTGATCGTTGCCCCATTGTTGTCCGCTTTGGGGGATGCCGTTATTTAAAATGGTGAGCCGGTTTCCAAACAAACCGTGCACGATGGGTTTTGAAATTCCTTTGCCATTCTTTAGAATATGAACACCTGTTTCTTTCTCCAGTAAACCAGATAGATTTTCATCTATATTATCTTCTATGGTTTGTTTGCCTATCGAATTACCAGGATTTATATTTGAATTATTTTCTCCTTCTACCAAAACAAGTTCTAAAGGAATAGAGGTATGAGCAAGTTCCAGCACTAAGGTGGTATCCCCGGAAATATCCAAATGGATTTTCACTGGCTCACAACCAATATGCGAAAGGATCAGATGATACGTTCCGGCACAAATATTTTCAATTGAGAATTCACCGTTGTCCCCAGTCAGCGCCCCTCGGTTGAGCTCCTGGATAATTACATTGGCAAAGGATAAGGGTGCGTCTGTATGTTCATCCAGCACTTTACCTTTCAGGAAAAAGGAGCACTCTTGCCCGGTCAGAAAAAACGGGAACAACAGAAACCAAAAAAACAGGAAATTGCTCTGTTTACATTTACTGAACATCTACAGTAAACGTTATTTCAATATCGGTTTCTCCTCCGGCATTTGTAATATCTCCGCTGCTCACTCCTTCGGCTGATTTGTTGGGCTCATGGCGAAGAGTCAGCAGTAAAGTCCCGTCGCCTGGGTCTCCGGTAGTCAGGGTTGTTTCCAAACCAACGGGTTTATTATCACCATCCTGATCCGCATAGGCAATGGTTAAGCCGCTTACGGTTGTCTGAAAGAAAAACTGATGATCGTTGTTTTCGGCTTCAATTTCTTCCGTAATATTTACAATGGGTTCAACAGATTCATTAAGCAAAGTCAAACGCCCGGTATAGATTTGATTGGCCGAAAGCGTATCCGAGATGATAAGCGGATCTTCACCACCATCCCCATCCGGGTCTTGAAAACTAAATATTTTTTCCTCCCCACTATCAGAAGTCAGGGTATAAACTAGTGTAGTAATAACTTCCTCCTCATTAGTAGGTTCCGGATCTGGTTTACAACATGAAAAAGAAATGCTGAAAATCAATAGGGAAAACCAAAAATACGTTTTGTTCATGACACAGTTAGTTTAAATGATTTGAAACCAAAGGTAACTGCAAAACGTTACTTTGAAGAATTTTGTTTAAAATTTTACAGGGGAATGAAGAAGATATTTTTTTAGGAACAATAAACATTATCACCAGAAGTTTTTTATGAAGGACAAATTGTAATTTTAAAAATAGGCAAGGCATTTTCC
>JAHDCK010000034.1 GCA_020629915.1 Saprospiraceae bacterium | reverse complement strand
AACGTAAAAAAGAGCAAGTATAATTGGATATTTTATTGTTTTCTCATCCCTTAGACGAGATTTCTCTCTTCGTTCGAAATGACAACTTTTTATTTTTGTTTTTCAAAAGTTCGGCGGTTATTTTCTGAAAACCAATAAGTTTGTTGATCCACTATGCACAGAATTTGTCCCTGCGAAACAACTTTTTTCGAGCGGTGCGCAGGCAACAAACTAAAGTTTGTTGTACATTTTTTAAAATAAATTTTAATATATAAACCTATGTCTAATCAATACGTCAGTCTCCGAAACATTAAATTTATTCTAAATGAAGTTTTTAATATAGAAGAATTAAATCAATACGATTATTATCAGGATTATGATGCAGAGGCCATCAAAATGACCCTCGATGCTGCCAAGCAACTTGCCGACATCGAACTCTTTCCCTTCCGCATGGAAATGGACAAACAAAAACCCAAACTGAAAGATGGCGTCGTCACCGCTCACCCCCAACTCAAAAAAATCATCAAAGCTCTGGGTGACGGTGGCTGGATTTCGGCTCATGCGCCCTACGATCTCGGCGGGCAGCAAATGCCGCTTTCCTTACAAAATGCTAGTTTATATATGTTTTATGCTGCAAATGTTTGTGCGGCTTATGCTTTCCTAACCGAAGGAGCGGCTAATCTCATTCTCAGCTTCGGGAATCAGGAGTTGAAAGATTACTACATCCCCAAAATGTTCTCCGGCGAATGGCAGGGCACGATGGCACTCACCGAACCGCAAGCGGGAAGTTCCCTCTCTGATATAACGACTACGGCTTATCCTCAGCCGGATGGTTCTTACAAAATAAAGGGACAAAAAATATATATTTCAGGAGGGGAACACGATGCCGTGGACAATATCATCCACCTCACCCTTGCCCGCATCGAGGGCGCACCTGCCGGGACGAAAGGAATTTCTTTATTTGTGGTGCCGAAGTACCGACAAGGGGAAGGAGAAATGGTTTTCAATGATGTCACCTGCGCCGGGCTGTTTGGAAAAATGGGACAGAAAGGATACGTCGCTGCTCAACTCATGTTTGGAGAAAGCGACGATTGCCGGGGCTGGCTGGTCGGGGAAGAAAACCGGGGATTGGCGAATATGTTCCAACTGATGAATGAGGCGCGGATTGCTACTGGAACGATGGCAGCGGGGATTGCTTCTGCGTCCTACTACGCTTCCCTCAAGTACGCCCACGAACGTCCGCAAGGGCGCCACCTTTCCGACAAGGACGTTACAAAGCCACAGGTTTTGATCATCGAGCATGCCGATGTCAAACGGATGCTCTTGTTTCAAAAGGCCATTTCGGAAGGGAGCCTGGCATTGCTTATCCAGTGTTCTCACTACGCCGATATTGTCGTTGCAGCTGAGGGCGAAGAGAAAGAAAATGCGCATTTGTTGCTCGAATTGCTCACGCCCATTGCCAAAACCTATCCTTCGGAGATGGGCATCCAATCCACCAACGCCGGGATTCAATGCCTGGGTGGAGCGGGTTACTGCGATGATTTCCCCTTGGAACAATTGGCCAGAGATATTAGAATAAATGCTATTTATGAGGGCACTACCGGGATTCAGGGAATGGATTTGTTAGGTAGAAAAGTGATGCTCAAAGGTGGGAAAGCACTCCAACTTTTACTAGCAGAAGTCCAGGCGACAATGGCCGCTGCCAACAGCGAGACGCTCCAACCCTATTCTGAGGAGCTAGCCAAAAGTGTTCAGGTGCTGGGCGGCATTACTCAGTATTTAATTGGACTCGCCAAGACGGAACGCCCGGAGGTTTTCCTGACGGATGCGACTTTGTATTTAGAATTTTTTGGTATTGTCGTTATTGGCTGGCAGTGGCTCAAGATGGGAGTAGTCGCCGAAAAGGCATTGGAAAATGCCAAGGGTGATGATGTGAATTTTTATCAGGGAAAACTGGCGGCTTTGAAATTTTACTTCGCTTATGAAATTCCAAAATTGCGGGGATTGAAAACCCGATTGATGAATAATGATCGATTGACTTTAGACATGAATGCTGATTATATTAATTAATTTTTTATTTTAAATATACATGATAAAAATACTCGACCTAAACTTCCAGGGCGTACCCAAAGTCTTATCTTCTTTTTTAATTAAAACAGAGGAAGGCCCCATCCTTATCGAAACGGGCCCGCATTCTACCCTGGACAATCTAAAAAGTGCATTGCAAGAAGAAGACATTGCACTAGAAGATATCAAGCATGTATTTTTAACGCATATACATTTTGATCATGCCGGTGCGGCCTGGTGTTTGGCCGAAGCCGGAGCGAAAATATACGTTCATCCAAGGGGATACAAACACCTCGTTGCCCCGGAGCGATTGTATAATTCTGCCAAACGAATATACGGGGAGGAAATGGATACCCTGTGGGGAAAGATGAAGCCCATCCCGGAAGACCAACTCGTCGCCGTTGAACATGAACAGTTTTTTAATATAGGAAATACAACTATAAAAGCATGGCATACGCCCGGTCATGCCGTGCATCATATCGCCTGGCAAATCGGAACTTCCCTCATTGCCGGAGATGTAGCCGGCATCAAAATCGAGTCTGGCCCCGTCATGCCTCCTTGCCCTCCGCCGGACATCAACCTGGAAGATTGGCAGGGATCGATTCGCTTGCTTCGCGCCTTGAATATTTCTAAAATATATTTGTCTCATTTTGGATGTATCACAAATCTCCATCCTCATCTCGACGAACTGGAAGAACGACTTTTCGCCTGGGCCGATTGGATGAAACCGCATTATAAAAAAGGAACGTCCCCGGAGGAAATTGTCCCACTGTTTCAAAAAATGGTAGCAGCAGAACTCAAGGGAAGCAATGTCAATGAACTCGGCATCAAACAATACGATGGAGCGAATCCTGCCTTCATGGCTGTCGCCGGACTGCTTCGATACTGGCATAAAAAACTCAATCCTTGATCTTTTGGCGTTTTTTAGTAATTTTGTATTCCAATTTCCACATTGGATTATTTTATTATTGAATTATTAAATCATTTTACAAATGGGTAAAGGAGACAGAAGAACCAAAAGAGGAAAAATCATCAAAGGTTCCTTTGGAAACAGCCGTCCTAAGGGAAAGAAAAAATACACCCCGAATAAAGAGGAAGCTAAAACTGAAGGATAAAATCTGGTGATTTATGCCCTGTAACGCCCTGTCAAATTGGTTTTGGCAGGGCGTTGTTGCATATATAACACATTTTATATATTTTTAGGAATCCCAACCTGATAATTAAAGCATGTTTTAAAAATTGCTTCCCCGATATGAGATATTCTGACTTAGAAAAATCTGAACGCCAATTTCAGCAAACCAAACGCGCCGTAGGACGGGAGTTTGAATTGGAACCTTTTTCTCTGAAAGTTCCTGAGGATGAAAACCTGACTCTGGAGGGTTACACCTGCCGCCCGGCCAATGGCTACTCCGGTTACTTTGAAGCTCAAAAGGTGGATAAGGAAGCCATCGTCATGCACTTTACCGTCGGACATTTGCAATCCGATATTCACGTACTGACCAAGCCCAAAGCTGGCCAGAAAAAATGGCGGCTTTCCGTGGCTTTTGTGATTGGGCGGGATGGAACAATTTATCAATTGCATAGCTCTGCGCACTGGTCACATCATCTGGGGAAAGATGCTTATGGTGGCAATTCAGATATGAGTAAGCGCACCATCGGGATAGAATTGTGCAACTACGGCCCGCTCAAAAAGGTGAATAATAACCTGGAAACAGCCTATTCCCGACCTAAAAAAAATCCGGGTAGAACGGATGTTTATTGCACGATGGATGACCGGGATCAATATATTCAGCTGGATACGCCTTACCGGGGTTATACTTACTTTGCTACGTTTACGGATGAGCAATACGAGAGTTTAATTGTTTTACTGCGATACCTGACCGCCACTTACGAAATTCCAAGAGCTTTTATCCCAGAGCCGGAACGCTATCAGGCCAATTGGGCGCATACCCGCTTCAAAGGCATCCTGACACACGTCAATTTCAGAAGTAGCGGAAAAGTAGATTTTGGCCCGGCCTTCGATTGGGACAGGTTGATTAAGGGCGTTCAGGGGGAAACTTATGGTGTGGTCTCCGAGGAAGAAGCCGAGGTTCTCGCCGCCAAGCGAACGGTTCGGCAGGCAGAACAACGATTGCAAAATGCCAAGGAGCGGGAAGACGAAGCCATTGATCTTCGCCTGCGCAGCAGCAACAAATTAGCAGAAGCCCTCAACAAAGTCGAGCATTATAAAAATGCTATAGAAGAAGCAGAGCGCGAAATGGGTATTGCGGCTCATGAGGTGGATAAGGCTCAGGCTATGTTGGAGGAAGCAAGGGACAAATTGCAAAATACGCTATCAAACATTTCTTAAGAACGTAATCAAATTAAACTGACTAATAGAATTTGGATATGTCAGGCTTTCTAGTAAAGGTTTTTGTCAGGCGAGACGCCTGACGAGGCGAATCGGCCTTGTCAGCCGTCTCGCCTGACGAAAACACCGAGCTAGGATGATAAATTAAACCCTTGAAAATTATCGTAGATTTAAATGGATTACTAGCTTAAGCTGGCAGTCATTTTGATTTTTATGTAAAATATTTATAATACGTTATTATTAATTATAAACAAAATACACGCACTCCTGTTTGTTTTATGTGTATTAAAAGAAATACCACGTCACCAAGTATGCCATGTCTTTTTGATATGGCATTTCTTATTTTATAAAACAAAACAAAATATGGCTATTTGGAAAACCACGCCTACCCTTGAAGCTCTCAATAGCATGAACGCTAAAACGCTGGTAGATCATATCGGCATTGAGTTTACAGAAATAGGAGATGATTACCTAAAAGGAACGATGCCTGTGGATGACCGAACCGTTCAACCTATGCGTCTATTACATGGCGGAGCCAATGTCGTTTTGGCCGAAACGTTGGGTAGCGTAGCTTCTGTTTTATGCCTTTCGGATATGACACAACAATCGGTTGTAGGGCTGGAAATTAATGCGAATCATCTCAAGGCCGTCCGAAGCGGTAAAGTTACCGGTACTTGCCGCCCCATACGCATAGGCAGGCGCATTCACGTGTGGGAGATAAAAATTGAAGACGAAGTGGGACATCTCTCTTGTATCAGCCGCCTCACAATCTCCATAATTGATAGGAAAGTGACAGAATAAAGACCAATTTTGTTAGGTTTTTAGATTACCTTTACAGTGTCAATTTATCACCTTAATTTTCATTTTAAAAATATTGAAACGCTACAAAACTGCTTCAATAACTAAACTACTTTAATAACTTTTTTATGAAACGTACAATTTTTACACTCCTTGTATGTGCTTTTGCCTTGAGTCTTTCTGCTCAACTCAATATGACATTGAAAGCAAACATTACCTATCCCGGACTGGGTGGAAACGATGTTTGGGGATATGCTGCTCCTGACGGAAGCGAATATGCTTTAATGGGAACCACAGGTGGATTATCCATAGTAGATGTTTCCGATCCTGAAAATTCTTACGAAACGCAATTTATCCCGGGTGCCAATTCTACCTGGAGAGATATAAAAACATGGAGCCACTACGCCTATGTTTCCAATGAAACTGGTGGTGGTATTCTTATCGTTGATCTATCTAATTTACCCGGCACCTGTACTTTTTATGATTGGGCTCCAACTATCAATGGAGGAACGCTTAGTTCTGTACACAATCTTTTCATTGATGAGTTCGGAAAATTATATTTCCCTGGTTCTAATATATTAGGTGGGGCTACTCTAGTCGCTGATTTGAATAATGATCCCTGGAACCCGGTTTATATTGGGCCAGTGGGTAGCAATTATTCTCACGATGTATATGCCAGAGACAATAAAGTCTATAATTCAGAAATCTATGCCGGACGTTTGGCCATTTACGATGTTGCTGACATGGACAATGTTCAGTTATTAGGTTCTAAAAATACACCGGCCAACTTCACCCACAATGCTTGGTTATCCGATGACAGTCAGGTTTGTTTTACAACAGATGAAGTCGGTGATGCTCCCGTAGCTTCCTACGATATTTCTGACCCAACGAATATCGTTGAACTCGATCAGTTCCGTCCATTGGAGTCCATCAATCAGGGTGTATTACCACACAATGTTCACGTTTGGAATGACTGGTTGATTATTTCTTACTACTCTGTCGGTTGTATCATTGCAGACGGTTCTCGTCCGGATAATATTATCGAAGTTGGAAATTTTGATACCTTCCTTGGCGGTGGAACTGGTAGTGGACTTTGGGGAGCTTATCCTTTCCTACCATCCGGAATTGTATTGGCTTCTGATATGCAAAACGGTTTATTCGTTTTAGAAGCGGATTATGTACGCGCTTGTTGGCTGGAAGGAAATGTAACAGATGCCGGTGATAACTCTTCTCTGGGAGGTGTTGATATTGTGATTTCTAATTCCTTTGTTCAGGAAACAACGGATGGATTTGGTGATTATGCTTCTGGTGTAGCTACTGCCGGAACTTATGATGTTACTTTTTCTAAAGCCGGATACACTTCTCAGACTATTTCAGTAGACCTTGATAATGGTATGGTAGAAGTATTGGATGTCGCCCTTGTACCGATTGCACAGATTGCGGTTTCCGGTAAAGTACAATTAGCCGACGGGACTCCTGTTCCGGGTGCTTTTGTCAATATCGTTAATTCTGATTTTGATTTTGATTTACTGACGGACGCCAATGGAGATTTTAATTTAAATATGTGGTCTGGTACTTTTAATGTTTATGGTGGAAAATGGGGTTATAAAGTTGGAAGCCTGGATAATCAATTGATTGATGGTTCCTCTTCCGTTGTTATAACTGTAGAAGAAGGATACTACGATGAATTCGTTATGGATTTGGGTTGGAATGTACAGGGAGATGCCGGAACAGGTATGTGGGAAAGAGGCGATCCTGTAGGAACAGATTTCCAGGGGCAACCCAGTAACCCGGAAGACGATGCTTCTAATATGGATATTGGAAATATGTGTTATGTTACCGGAAATGGTGGCGGCGGTGCCGGAAATGACGATGTAGATGATGGAAGCACTATTTTGACTTCTCCTGCAATTGATATTTCCGGATGGAATGAACCAACCGTAAAAATGGCACTTTGGTTTTTCAATGCCGGAGGTAATGGAAATCCTGACGATCAGGTAACTGTTAGTGTGACGGACGGTCAAACCACAGAAACCATGTTGACGATTCCTGCTTCTACCGGCGGATGGACTAATCAGGAATTTCTATTGAGCGATTATATTGATCCCACAACAGAGGCTCGTATTATCATCGAAACAGGAGATTTGGGCGATGGACACCTGGTAGAAGCAGCAGTTGATTTGTTTGAAGCATTTGATGCTAATCCTATTGTTTCTACAGAAGACATTTCCTCTACTATTCAGATGGAAACAGCTCCAAATCCGTTTTCTGAGTCAGCAGTTTTGACTTATGATATGGAAACCTGGACAGCAGATACTCGTCTTGAAGTGTACAATGTAACCGGACAGTTACAAGCCACTTTTGAAATTGATCAGGCTACCGGTGCAATTACTTTGGGAGCAGATTGGGCCAATGGCGTTTACTACGCAAAAATGCTTCAGGGAAATAAAGTCAGTCAATCGGTAAAAATTGTAAAAACAAAATAATTTTTGTTTTATAAATAAAATTATAAAGCGCGACCTTGAAAAAGTGTCGCGCTTTTTTTGTTTCTGACTTTTGTAGAGATTTTCTTTTAGAATTGATGTATTTTACAAATGACTCCATTGCAAAACAGGTTTTTATGAAAAAAATATTTCTACAATTTGTATTTATTATTCCTTTATTTTTAAATGCGCAGCTCAACATGACTGAGTTGGGCTACCTAGATTACGAAGAACGACTAAGCGATGTATGGGGCTATACCGCTCCGGATCAAAAAGAATTTGCACTGGTTGGCGTTTTCAACGGATTGTCAATTGTAGATATTTCCGATGCTTCTAATCCGGAGGAAGTAGCTTTCATTCCCGGCCCGGAGTCCATCTGGCGAGATATTAAAACCTGGGATCACTACGCCTATTGTATGAATGAAACAGGAGGTGGACTTCTAATTGTTGATCTCTCCAATCTTCCTGATATTTCCTGGCAACGCATTCAACCTCAATACGCTAATTTGGATTCACTCAATAGTTCGCATAATATCTTTATTGACGATTCAGGTTTTTTATATATAACCGGAAGCAATATCAATATAGGAGAAACACTTATCCTCGACCTGAATGACAACCCGGAGGCTCCTGAGTTTGTTTCTCTAATCGACAATCAATATTCCCACGACGTATACGTGCGAGGTGCTCGGCTATATAATTCAAATATTTATAATGGCTTTTTTTCTATTTATAATATCAGTGACCGCAGCAACCCCTTCTTAATTAACACCCAACAAACGCCCTTGAAGTTTACGCATAATGCCTGGTTGTCTGATGATGGAAATACATTATTCACCACTGATGAACGACCGGAAGGAACCGTAGCCGCCTATGACATAACCAATGAAGAAAATATACGTTTTTTAGACGAATATCTTCCCCCCTACTCTGATGGAAATGGGGTAGTCGTTCATAATGTACATACCCTAAATGATTTTATCGTTACCTCCTGGTACAAAAATGGCATCGTAATCCTGGACGGAAGCCGCCCGGAAAATCTCGTAGAAGTAGCTCAATATGACTTTAGTCCCGATGAAACTGCGGGCTGCTGGGGAGCTTATCCTTTTTTTACTTCTGGCAAAATTATCGGGACTGACATAGAAACCGGATTATATATTTTATCTACAGATTTAAAACGCGCTTGTTTCCTCGAAGGTACCATTACAGATGCAAATGACGGTTCTGCAATTTTCAACACCAAAATTGAAATAAAAAATACACTTATACAAGAAAAATCCTCCGTAACCGGAAGATATAAAACCGGAGTAGCTGACGCCGGGCTGTATGAAGTTACCTACTCCCTACCTGGCTATGAACCGGAAATCCGGATGCTCGAACTAGAAAACGGCCAGGTCAAAATTGAAGATGTGGCTTTCCAGCCATTGTTTGACAGAGGATCTTTTTCAGCTGAAATCAAAGGGAACAATTGCCAGCCTTTGTCAAAAATAAATATTCGTTTAAAAAATGAATATTTTACATATAATTTTGAAACTAATTTTAATGGCAAAATTCTACCGGAAAATATTTTTGAAGGAACTTATGAAATGACCGTCTTAAATTGGGGTTTTGAATTTTATAAAAAAGAAATTCATATACATTCTAATCAAAATAATATCATTAATTTTACCCTAAATGAATCTTGGGAAGATCCTTTTAACGAGGATATGGGATGGGCGGCCAGCGGTTGGCAGCGAAAAATCCCCAATGCAGATGATACCGATGCAGTCCCCAAAACAGATAGCCCAAACGACCCGGACACCTGGCTCATGTCTGCCCCTTTTTCGTATAACCGGACGGCCGTTCTCACTTCCCCAGAATTTGATCTTACGGGATATGATGCCCCGGAGCTGCTTTTGGATATCTGGCTAAATTTACCGAATCACCCTGATTCTGAATGGCCTGTATTTAGGATTAAAATATTAGAAAATAATGAAGAGCAATTATTAGTACGCCTCAGCGACTACGAGAGTTATGGATTCCCGGATGCCTTTGAAGATTATCGCCTGGACCTTTCAGAATACAAAGGTAAAACCAATCTTCGCTTGAGATTTGAACTATCCAACCCCGCCAATGATCCTGTCGGGTCTGCTGCTATTGATAATTTTAAAATAAGAAATAAAACTTATCCCTATATAAAAACACGCAATTGCGAAACACAATCAAATAAAATACATACGATTTATCCCAACCCCTCCAGTGAACAAATTATTTTGAGCTATAGTACAGCGCAACCGAATGCAAACTTGTTCCTCTTTAATGTCCTAGGGCAATCTATGGGAACGGTGGACTTGCCTTCCCTTGGCGGAGATGTTGAAGTAAATATTGATCACCTGATACCAGGGGTTTATTTTTTCTTTTTAGAATCAGAGGGCGAATTTCTTGATGGGTATAAATTTATAAAATATTAGGTTGTTAGAACCATCAAAACAAACTCATCTGTTCATTATTATTGGCTTCGTAGAATTTTGGTCCACGGATTTCAGGTTTTAAATGGGCACATACTGACTGGACTTTTTTTACAAAATAATAAGCCAGTTCCGGTGCGAGGATATTGTCAGGTTCGTGGGTAAAAAAATAAATTTCCCGGAGCCCTTTTTCCATCCAGATTTTCAAGCGACTCACCCAATCATCAATGCGGGTAAAATCAGATTCTACTAAATCGTTTCCTACAAATCGAACCATAGCGGTATCCGTTGTTAGTCGTTGATGCAGCACATCCCTCCGACCTGCCACATCTGAAATGACCGTAGAAATATTATATTTTTCAAATAATTTAAAAATAGATTCAAAGAAATTGCGATTGGTAAACCAGGACTCATGTCGAATTTCTATCGCCAATGGAATAGCATTATCAAAATGCTCCAGAAATCGTTCCAGCATCGGCAAACGCTCCCCGCCAAAATAGGGCGGCAACTGCAAAAAAGAACAACCCAGATTTTTTTCCAGACCCGAAACACTTTCACAAAACCGTTCTATCCTTCCCGTCCCCACACCGAGTTCCTTGCTGTGGCTGATCACCTGCAACACCTTTGGACAAAATTTAAAATCACTCCATCGACCAGATGCAGCAGCTTTCCACTTATATATCGTTTCCTTATCCGGTGTCCGGTAATGCGTCGTGTTTAGTTCAATTGTATTAAATTGCTGTATATAATAATTTAAAAACTCTTTTGCTTTAGCTCCTTTCGGGTAAGTTTTCCCAACCCACTCTTTCATCCCCCACCCTGTGCAGCCCACGTAAATTTTTGGTGGCTCTGTCCGCTCCGGCAAATGCTCCAAAAACCTCGTTGTCCCCGCATCATCCGGCGGCAAAGAAAAATCCACATTCGATATATCAGCTAGTTTTCCAAATTTCATAATTAAATTACTTTAATAATTAGAATATCTCATCATTAGAATATTAGAATATTGTACCATTGGAATATTGTACCATTGCACTATTGAATTATCTTTGTGTTATGACAGAAAAGATTTTAATTTTTGATTTTGGATCGCAATATACGCAGTTAATCGCAAGGCGGATTCGGGAGTTGAATGTTTATAGCGAAATCATTCCCTACAATAAAACACCGAAGATCGACGACTCGGTAAAGGGGATCATTTTGTCTGGGAGTCCGTTTTCAGTCACGGCAGATAATGCGCTGCATATCGCCCTTCAAAATTTTATAGGTAAAAAACCTGTCCTGGGGATTTGTTATGGGGCGCAGTACCTCGCAGATTATTATGGTGGTCGGGTTGCTCCTTCTTCCAAGCGGGAATATGGTAAGGCTCATCTGGCTGGAATTAGTGGTTCGGATATTTTAATGAGCGAAGTGGATGCAGATAGCCAGGTTTGGATGTCGCACGGGGATTCTATTTTAGAATTGCCGGAGGAATTTGAATTATTAGCTAAAACAGCGGATATTCCGGTGGCCGCTTTTCGGTCTAAGCCAGACGCTTTTGCACAACCCGTTTATGGGATTCAATTCCATCCGGAAGTGACACATAGTTTACAAGGCCCTATTTTATTAAGAAACTTTGTATTAAATATATCAAAATGCAAAGGTGATTGGACGCCCGCTCATTTTGTAGCTTCTACAGTAGCCGATTTAAAATCAAAAATCGGAACGGAAAAAGTTTTGATGGGTTTATCTGGTGGCGTGGATTCTACCGTAGGCGCGATGTTGCTACACAAAGCAATAGGGAAAAATTTATATTGTTTTTTTATTGATAATGGATTGCTTAGAAAAGATGAATTTGAATCCGTCTTAAAATCCTACGAAGGAATGGGCTTGAATGTCAAGGGCGTTCAAGCAGGAGAATTGTTTTTAAATAATTTAAAAGAAATAAAAGACCCCGAAAAGAAGCGCAAAATTATAGGAAAAACATTTATAGATGTTTTTGTAGAAGAGGCAAATAAATTAGAAGGCATCGAATGGCTGGGACAAGGAACGATTTATCCGGATGTGATCGAATCCGTTTCCGTTCACGGGCCTTCGGTTACTATAAAATCCCACCATAATGTCGGCGGATTACCGGAGCATTTGCCCTTGAAAATTGTAGAGCCGCTGCGGATGTTATTCAAGGACGAAGTGCGTCGGGTTGGAACGGAAATGGGTATTCCAGCTGAAATTGTCGGGCGGCATCCCTTCCCCGGTCCTGGATTAGCCATCCGTATTTTGGGCGATATTACCCCCGAAAAAGTCGCCTTATTACAGGAAGCCGACGCTATTTACATCAATATGCTAAAAAAATACGACCTTTATAATAAGGTATGGCAAGCCGGAGCCGTTTTATTACCGGTTCAGTCGGTCGGCGTGATGGGCGATGAGCGTACTTATGAACTAACGGTCGCTCTGAGATGCGTCAATTCTGTGGACGGAATGACCGCCGAGTGGAGCCGATTGCCGCATGATTTTTTAGCGGAAGTTTCCGGAGCCATTATTAACCAAATTAAAGGAATCAATCGAGTAGTCTATGACATCAGCACGAAGCCACCAGCCACTATTGAATGGGAGTAGTTTTATTTTATTTATTTTTATAATATTAATACTCTCCTCTTGTGATGCATTTAAAAAGGTAGAAAAGGGACCCACCGGAGATGATCGGCCTGGTGTAATCATTGGAGAGAATCAGCACGATAAAGTGGATACGGTCGTTTGGAAAACCAAACCTAGCACCTATCCTCCTATTGGAGCAGAGCGCAAACCCACTACGCCAACGACGACGACCACCACCACAACCACAACGACCACCACGACAAGTGATCCTACAGGCATCTTCAATAAGCATCAATACAATATGGCTTTTTTGCTACCATTTATGACGGATCAGTTTAATGGAAATTATGTGCCCGATAAAAGTTTGCGGGCATTGAACTTTTATGAAGGGGCAAAAATGGCTGTTCAGAAATTGAGCAGCGAAGGCGTGAATTTGAAAATTTTTACGGGAGATACTAAGGGCAATTCCAGCCAGATGTCTGCCCTGTTGAGTAACTCCGATGTGCGCAATGCAGATGTGGTGATTGGTGCTATAAAAAAAGATTGCGCTAAGCGAATGGCAGATTTTGGCAAACAAAATAAAATCCCGGTGGTTTCTCCTTTCAATCCGTCCTCCACGGTGACGCGGGACAATCCCTACTATATCCAGGTGAGTCCTTCCCTGAAAACGCACTGTAAAGTGATCACTGAACATATAAAAAAGAATCATAACAATGCCAATGTTATATTAGTTGGCATGAATACAGAAAAGAGTCGGTTCAAATATTTTCAATATGCCAATCAGGTATACGAAGGGACTCGAAGTACGCCGCCGTTTAAGGAACTGACCGTTCACGATGACGGGACTTATGAAACGATTTCTTTTATGGAATACCTGACGGCGGGAAGGACGAATGTCATCGTAGTCCCGTCCTGGAAAAAGGAAGCTTTTATATATTCTGTTTTTAGAAATTTGAGAACACAGGCCAGGGGTTACGATGTGGTGGTGTATGGAATGCCTCAATGGATGAATTATAAAAAAATCAATTATGATTTTTATGAAAGCTTAAATCTTCATATAAGTCATTCTAGCTATGCGAACTTAGACAACCTGGAAGTGCAAAATTTCCAGCGCAACTTTTTTGAGCAGTTTGGAATGCCACCTACCTCGGCTGCTTATACGGGTTATGATGTTACGCTTTACTTTGGCAGAATGATGAAGCAATACGGAAAATACTTCAAGGATTACTTAGAGCAAAATCCGGAAAATTATATGACGACCCGATTTGATTTTGAACGGGTGTTGTCCAATTCGGGTTCGGGAAGTGTGGAAGGCGGTGGAACGATCAAGTATTACGAAAACAGATATGTGAATATTTTAAAATTCAAGGATTATCATTTTCAGAAGGGGAATTAAAGGAGGGCAAACTTTAGTTTGTTGCCCCTACGCCCTACCCGTAAAAAGTACACTTTATTCGCAAGCACAGGGCGCAGCAACAAACTAATTGGGTTTAAGAAATTAACCGCCGAACTTTTGAAAAACAAAAAAATAGAGTTGTCATTTCGAGGCTTGCCGAGAAATCTTCTCTTGAGGCAGAGAAGATCTCTCACTCCGTTCGAGATGACAAATCATTATATGTTTTTGTTTAATTGTTTTAGTTTTATTTTCGGCGGTTAATTATTTAATCTCAATAAGTTTGTGGTACTTTTTACTCCACTACAACCTTCCCACCTAGTGTTTTTCCCTTTTCAAATTTTATATTATAAAAATACAACCCGCTAGAAATTCCAGAGACATCCACTTTTATTGCATTAAAACTATTCATCTTTCTTATCAACACCAACTCTCCAAGAGCATTATACAGCGTTAGTTTTTCCGGTTTATTTTGAGTTAAATTTTTTACTTCAAAATAATCATTTGCAGGATTTGGATATATTATAATATCTAATTCAGCAATTTCCTCTTTGACAAAAGTTGGCTCCGGAGGAATGCCGTATTTTAATATATTTGAATATCTGCCACCTGTTATTAATGTATAATCAGGAAGCATTTGAGTAAAAGGATAGCCAAATACATTAATTGGATCTTCAACACTACAAAAAGGGCGTTCCAGTCCTTCCCAAGTCTGTCCCCCATCTTTAGTTACATGTATTACATTGCCATACGTCTCTACAAATCCATTTTGAGCATCTTCAAAGTCCATTTTTTGAAACCCACCCGAGGCAATGTAAGAAACCTGCTCCCAGGTGCTTCCTTTGTCTATTGTTTTCCAAAAAGAATTATTGCCGAGCGCATAACCCAATGAATCATTTATTATATGAAAATCCCTAAACCCTCCAGTTGCATCCGGGGTGATATCCTCCCATTCAACATGACCACCATCAGTCGTTCTAAGTAATACCGTATTAAAAGTCCCTAAGGGCCAGTCCCCGACTTCTAACTTGATCCAACCTTCCTGATCACTAAAGAACTGAACTTTTGCTGTATTAACTGAATCCGTAATCCAATCAAAGGTGCTTAGTTTTTCCCAAGTTTGACCGCCATCTTGCGTTCCCATGAATAAGCGATTTTCTCCACAAACAAAACCTTCTTGTTCATTATTAAAATAAATATGATTAATGCTTGAATACTGAGAATAGGTGGGTGTAGTTGCCCCCAACCAGGTTTGACCGCCATCCTGCGTGTAATAGATAGAATCCCCACAAACGAGCCCCTTATCCTCATCTGTGAAATGAATTTTCATATATCCGGGTTCATTAATTGGTCGAGGATAGCCTTCAAAAAAAGAGAACCAAGTCATGCCAGCATCTATTGTTTTTATTATTTGAGGAATCCCCCCATCAGAAGAAATCGCATATCCAATATGTTCGTCCAGAAAAAATAAATCTGTCAATATTCCTCCCATGCTCATATTTGTCATTGTCCAATCCTCTCCAAAATTATAGGTTTCAATAACATACCCTGCCGTACCATACAGCCGTCCTTCTCCCGATTCTTTAAAGGTAATATCAGTGACATACGACTGTCCAAAATCATATATATACTCTAATTCTATCTGAAAATCCCAGGTTTGACCGCCGTCATGGGTAACGACTGTATGCCCTCTTATGCCTGCAGCCCATCCAAGAGTATCATTTAAAAAGAACATACTAGTTACCCCCCAGCCAATCGGAGCAGTACCTCCAAGTGGCAAGTCAATTATTGACCAGGTTTCTCCCGCATCGGCCGTGTATCTCAATTTTGCAGTTCCGCCCCTTGAAAAAAGTTCATCAAAGGATTTAATGTGCACCGGCCAGTATTCATCCGGAATATGCTCCCAAGACAACCCACCATTTTCTGTTTTATATAAATAATAATCACTTGGATTAGTTGCCCCGTACGCTGAAGCTGCCATCCATCCTCGTTGACTATCAAAAAAATGGATATTGTCAATTTTGATATTTCCAGTAGCGGGAATGGGTAGTGTGTCCCAACTTGCCCCGGCATCCTGAGTGCGGAGTACATAACCCTCGTAGTTGCCTATCCAACCATGATAAGCATCGTGAAAAGAGAGGCATTGAAAACTTTCCCAAAACTGAAAACTTTCCATTTGCTTTTCCCAGGTCAGGCCGCCGTCCGTGGTCTTGTACAAATCATCAGCAATTACCCAACCATTATTTTCATCTGTAAAATCCAGTCCCCTTATCCGAGTATCAAAAGAGGAGACCGGAATCCAAGTTCTCCCTCCATTGTCGGTCTGAACGACATAGGAACAATTACTCACCGCAAAGCCATTTTCTTCATCAATTAAGTCAATGAGATCAATTTCCATGTACCCATTCGTTGGGTGGAGGACATGCCATTTGGGTTGTTGAGCGAGGAGGAGGATTGGGGTAAAAATGAAAAACAATATTTTTAGTTGTCTAACTTGCATAATATTTTTATTCAAAAAATCCGCAGGATGCATAAGTTACCGTTACAAAATGCCATTCATTTGCTCCAATTCCACTTTCTCCTGACTTCACCAAATAAAAATAAGGTTCTAATTTAATTTGTTCCCCCCAATCATTTGCAATTCCTAAAATGCCTTTTGTACTTGATTCCATTTGATCCTGATCTAAGCATCCAGTTACATTAGGGCCATTGGATTCACGAAATAGTACACTATAATTAGGGTTAGAAAAATATCCAACAGGAGTACCAGCAGATTCGAACTCTCCCACAAAAATTTCTCCAGTAAAACTAAAGGTATACTTTTTCAAATTTTTTGGTTTTTCTAATTCCCCCCCTTCCCCGCAGTTTATTATTTTGGAACAGGGAAAAGTGTTTAAACGTATAGTCAATTCTTCTTCAGAACTACCCCCAGTGGTGTTAGGATTATTCTGACACCCTCCAACATCCTGAAAACAAATATGATTTAAGCAAGTCCACCAAAAATTTCCACCCCATTTCCAATCATCAGTCTCCTCATAAGTCACGCACCAAGGTGCCCTAAGTGTTCCCTCTTGAGTTTCCTCTAGTTCCTTAAAGATAAGACAGGAAGCTTCTAAGCCATTCTCAGATAAAGTTAAATCAACACCCCCAACCCAATGGTTTTCCTCCAAGGTCAAGTTCAATACATCTCCTTTTATTTTATAATAAATCTCTGACAGCTCCTCCAAAGAAGTCGGCAAAGTTTTTACATCTGACAAATGAATAGAATGGATGGTTCTTCCCTGAAAGTGCTGAGGGCGGAAAGTTAGCTTGGCATTTAATGCGCCCTCCAATAGGCTTAAACTTTGTTTTTCCCCGGAGGTGATAAGGCCAATTTTTCCTGCTTCTCCTTCGATAAGTTGTTCAAAGTTTTCGTATAAAATTTGAGTGGCTAAGTAGCTTTCAGTTGCTACTTCTCTATTACAACTTATAAAAACGGCAGATAAGATAAGATAAGATAAGATAGTTCGATTTCATAATATTAAATTTTACTGTTATATAATAAAGCAACTATAACAAAGTTAAAACTAATATTTGTTTTTCCAAATATTCCTATGCTTTCTATTTAAAATATTTTATTATTATTCTTGTTTGGCAGCTTTATACAAATTGAAAAACAATACCCCTCCTAAAAAGCAGAAGTAAACTGTTTCAGAAACCGAATATCATTTTCAAATAACAACCGAATATCACTTATACGATATTTTAACATAGCCTGGCGATCGATACCCATACCAAAAGCAAAACCGGAATATTCCTCCGGGTCTATATCACAATTCTCCAAAACTGCCGGATCAACCATCCCGCATCCCAGCACTTCGAGCCATCCGGTTCCCTTGGTGATTTTGTGGTCCACCTCGTCCTTTAGGCCCCAATACACATCCATCTCAGCACTCGGCTCCGTGAAGGGAAAGTAGGAAGGTCGGAGACGAATGCGCACATCCGGTCCGTAAATTTCACGGGCGTAGTAGTACAGGGTTTGCTTCATATCTGCAAATGAAACATTTTTATCTATATATAAACCTTCTATCTGATGAAACTGGCAATGCGAGCGAGCCGAGATCGTTTCATTGCGATAGACGCGCCCGGGAGCGATAATTCGGATGGGCGGTTTTTGTGTCGTCATCACTCGTGCTTGTACGGAAGAGGTATGCGTCCGCAATAATCGCTCGGTGCTATCCATCAAATAATAGGTATCCTGCATATCCCGCGCCGGGTGATCTTTGGGCGTATTCATGGCCGTAAAATTATGCCAGTCATCTTCAATTTCTCTTTCCTCGGCCACGACGAAACCAATGCGCTCGAAGATGCGAACGATTTCATTCATGGTAATAGAAATCGGATGGCGGGAACCCATCGGGAAAGGTTCGGCGGGAGCGGTGAGATCGATATCCACTTCTTTTTCATCTGCTTTGCTTTCCATCTGAGTTTGCAATTCCTTAAATTTCGCCTCGGCAGATTGCTTCACAGAATTGATCAATTGACCGAATTCTTTCTTGCGCTCATTCGGGATATTCCGTATTTCTCCAAAGAGATTTTTCAGGACATTTTTACTTCCCAAAAACTTAATGCGGAACTGTTCGATGTCTTCTGCTATCTTGGGCTGGGCGGCAGCAATTTCATCCGCCAGTGCTTGTACTTTATCAAAAATTTCGTTTGCCATAATTCT
>JAHDCK010000033.1 GCA_020629915.1 Saprospiraceae bacterium | reverse complement strand
AAAAAAATCTCCCCCTAACTGTAACCAAAATCCCAACCCTCCCGTCAGAGGTGTTGTAATCATTATTAATAACTTTTAAAACTTTCTTTGGTAAATCCTGTGGAAACGAAAGGCGCAGAAAAATGAAAAAGCGATAGCGGTTGCATTTTTCAAGACTTGCAGTTTCCATCTCCACAGAGTTTGCTTAAGAACCTAAAATTGATTGACTTATGCACGGTCCGGAAATATTAATCCCAATCATATCTGTTGTCATGTTCTTCGGAACCATCTTTGGCGTTTACTACATCTATCGCACGGCCAAGCACCGCGAACGAATGGAGCTCATCAAATCCGGAAGAAATGCCGGTATCTTTAAAGAAACACCCACCACCAGAAGATACAGCGCCCTAAAGTGGGGACTGATCATGTTAGGTACGGGACTTGGGTTTTTCCTGGGAAGTATCATTCAACCCGTTTTTGGAGATGTAGCTATCCCTGGTTTGACCTTGATCTTTGGTGGAATCGGCTTGTTGGTATTCTATCTAATAACCTCAAAAGATGAAAAATACGAGCAGGAAGAAAAAATAAATGAAGAAAAAGAATTGGAAGATGCAACCGTTTAATTTTTGGCCTGTCCTTAAAGGTGTAATTAAATTTGAAAAGCCACTTAAATCTAAAATCATGAAATCACAGAAATTGCACATCAAATTTTTACTCCCCCTTTTTATTGCATTTATCATTACGGGGCCCGTTTTCGCACAAACCGTTACCGAAACTTTTGAATTGGAAGAGTTTTCTGAAATTGGCCTGGCCGAACCGTTTACGGTTTACCTGACTCAGGGACCAACTCAAAAAGTGGAGGTCAAAGGCGATAAAGAAGTACTGGATAAAATCAAACGCCGGGTACGGGGAGGAGAATGGTCTATCGACATCGATGATAAATATTGTAATAAATGGAGAAGCGAAAGGAAAGAGGTAAGAATTTATATCACTATCCCCGAAATTAATGGCTTGTCCGTCGCCGGTTCCGGGGAAATTGTAGGGGAAACCCCAATTGAAACCCGTAAGCTGAATACTTCCGTTGCCGGTTCCGGGGACATCAGAGTAGATGTCAAAGCAGACAATATTCATTCGAGTGTAGCCGGTTCAGGAGCTATAAAAATCAGCGGTCGGGCGGATAAAATTAAACAGTCTATCGCTGGCTCAGGAGAAATTTATGCCTTTGATTTGGAAGTAAAACGCGCTAAAGTGTCCATCGCTGGTTCAGGAAACGCAGAGATTAGCGTTAGTGAAGAACTGGATGCTTCCGTTGTAGGGAGTGGCGATGTCTATTATAAAGGAAACCCTTCACTGGATGTTTCCGTCATGGGTTCGGGCAAAGTCCGTTCCTCTGATTAATTTTTTTCCATAAGCTATAGAACGGGGAAGTATCACTTGATGCTTCCCTTTTTTATTTTATATAAAAAAAAGAGACTGACGGAGTTTTGAAACTCTTTTATAGAAATTTTGGTTAGAAATTTGTAACTTTCAATTCTTACTGAAAATTTTGTATAAAATAAAACTACGTCATGCAATTACAAGAGGGAAAAGATAAGTTCATTCAAACCTGGGGAACTTTGGGTTCTCATTGGGGCGTCAATCGCACAATGGCCCAGGTTCATGCCTTATTGCTCATCGCCCCGGAAGCCCTCAGCGCAGATGAAATTATGGAAGACCTGCAAATCTCCAGAGGAAATGCCAATATGAATATTCGGGCATTGATCGATTGGGGACTAGTCTATAAAGAACTCAAACAAGGAGAGCGCAAGGAATTTTTTATAGCAGAAAAAGATATGTGGAAAGTCTTCCGCCAAATCATCATTCAACGAAAAAAGAAAGAACTCGAACCTGTCCTGCGCGTTCTGGAAGAAATCTCCAAGGTAGAGGGTGAAACCAATCAGGCCAAAGAATTTAAAAATATCATTGGAGATATCCATCTCTTTGCTTCTAAGGCCAATCAGGCTTTAGACAATGTAACTCAATCCGATTCTAACTGGTTTGTAAATACTTTTATTAATATGCTAAAAAAATAGATTAATTATTTTTTTGTATTTTATTAAAATTGTTTTCAAAAAGACTTTTACAAAAGTGTCTTTCCTTCTTTTTTTTCGTCGAATAAGTGTTGTCAGAGATAGTTCAATAATAAATTGAGCTATGCCTCAAAGATAAAGCCTACCAAAAAAATATTTTTTCAACTTAAATATCTATTTTTCAATTATGCAAACGTACATTGATGAATTTGTAAAACTGGTCATTCAGTATACACCCAAAGTTTTACTCGCTCTTTTAGTATTATGGATTGGATTCCGAATCATTGCCTGGATAACAAAATTACTAGGCAATACAATGGAAAAACAGGGAATTGATGTTTCTCTGGGTAAATTTTTAACCTCACTCGTAAGTGTTGCGCTTAAGGTATTGCTCCTTTTTACCGTTGCAGGAATGGTAGGCGTGGAAACCACAGCCTTCGTAGCTGTATTTGGTGCGGCTGCTTTTGCGGTAGGCATGGCTCTTCAGGGAAGCCTTGGACATTTTGCCAGTGGTGTACTCCTGCTGGTTTTCAAGCCTTACAAAGTAGGGGATCTCGTTGACCTCGGAGGAAAAGTAGGCGTTGTGGATGAAATCCAGGTTTTTAATACCGTACTCCTGACACCGGACAACAAAAAAATTATCATCCCTAATGGTGTGGTAACAAATGCTGCGATTACAAATATCTCCGGCCAGGGAGAAATTCGGGCGGATATGACTTACGGTATCGGATATTCTGATGATATTGACAAGGCAAAGGAAGTTATCCAGCGCGTTGCAGATAGCTGCCCACAGGTTTTAAAATCAAAACCCGTTGACATTTTCGTTTCTGAATTGGCAGATAGCTCTGTAAATTTTGCGGTGCGCCCATGGTGTAAAAGTGAACATTACTGGGATGTTTATTTCTACATGCACGAAAATATCAAAAAGGAAATGGATAAAGCAGGTATTAGTATCCCTTTCCCTCAAATGGATGTACATGTAAATAATAACTAATTGTTATTTATGTAATAAAAAAGGGTGAAGCGATTGACGCTTCACCCTTTTTTTATTTGGAATTTTATAAACTGTTACTCTCCTACCTTAAGCACCTGTCCAATTTGAATATTATTTCCATTTATATTGTTTTTCTCCCGGAGCTGTGCCAGGGAAATATCATACCGTTTAGAAATAGCATATAAGGTATCTCCTTTTTTTACAATATGTGTTTTTTGTTTTTCAAATGTGCGAGCAGATGGAGAAGCATTAAAATTGCGTCCGACCTTCAGGCTTTTGCTAAGCTTGGAATCCAAATCAGCAATAGTTGCCGCAGAAGCTTCCTTGGCTACTTCATCCTCATTAGGAGACTTTATTCTCAAGTCCTCCTTCAAGGGAGCCTCAAATGGAATATCATCGTAATAAACGGGCCGGGCACTATCCGGCAAATCTTTCCTAAGGGTTTCTCCCTTTGGAGGTGCAGCCGCAGCAGGTTTGGCTTCGACGACAGTCGTTGTTTTTGAAGCTCCGCGAGTTACTTCTGTAATTCGGGCCACTGGTGTTTGATTATTACAAACAGCAGCGTAGTAATCGTCTGTAGGAATACCATCAATAGCTACGAGTTGGTATTCATTGTCATTCGTTTTTTCATTTAGAATACCAATGCCAGGCAATATTTCATTATCAAAAAAAGTAGGACATTTACAATCTGGCAGTTTTCTAAAAAAGTATTTTTTTCCGCAGCGATATTCTTCCTCCCCCGCCAGGAAAATTTCCAGCTCAGATTTTGAATGACTCAGATTTTCCATGGCTTTATAATCCTTCGCATAATCATAACGGAAAGAATGATCAGAGTAGTAATAATAGAAAAACTGATCCTTATGCTCCATATAATAGGCTTTCTCTGTTTTAAAAACAGCATAACCTTCCCCGGATTTTTCTACGAGGTATAAACTCTTCGCTCCGGCATTGACATCATCAATGAATGAGAAGACCATATTCTTAACATTACCGCAGGTCTGTGTGCCGGCAGGCAAGCTGGTTACAAATCGAGCGGATTGGGCATCTACCCGAAATACAAAATTCGCCTGATAAGGTGTTTTATAATGATAATCAATGTGATGAGAATAATCCGGATTCTGAATACTGCGGTAATCATACCGGCTGATACATTCCGAATTATACAATAAATATGTTTGGGCTGTACCTATAGTTGAGAACAAGCCCAACAGAAAAAGAGTAATATAAGATCTCATAATTTAGAATTTATGATTCGGGGTTATCCTATAACGAAGTTCAGTAGCTTTTATTTAGTCAGGGGCAATTACAACTCAAAAATAATTGCTGTCCGACCTTTATCATATTAGAATCCATCTTGTTGAGTAATTTTAATTGGGTTACAGAGAGACCATAATGCTGGGCAATGGAAAAAAGGGTTTCTCCGGTGCTGACAATATGTACCTTCCGCTTAACAGTTACATCAACATATTTTGCATTCGTTTTTACAGGTGCTGGTTTAAATGTGCTGACTACGGTTTCGTACTCATTAGGTCTTGGCTTTACCTTAGGTTTAGGAGCCGGCTTGGGGGCTGGTGGCGTATAAACTACTGCTGGAGCAATGGTCTTTTTGGGTTTGGGAGCAGGAGCTGGTTTAGGAGCAGGTGGAGGTGTGTAAGCCACTGCCGGAGCAATAGGTCCGGGTGCCGTTACAATTGTTCGTCTTGGTTTTCTACCCTCACATACCATAGAATGATAGCGGGTGAGAGGCATTCCATCCACACTTTTGAGTTTGTATTCATCATTATTAGTCGTTTCCCGAACAATACCAATACCAGGAATTACCTGAAAATCCAAGGGAGAAACACAAACGTGTTCGTGGAATTTTTTGAAATTATATTTTTTAGAACATTCATACTCAATTTCATTAGCATAATAAACGTCCTGAACAGAACCCTTCTCCTCTATATTTTCGAGCGGCTCGTATTTTTTGTTTTTATAAAAAGTAAAAGAAGTAAGGTCTGTAATATATTTAAAATAAGTAGAGGTTTCTTCCTTATAACTCGCTTTAGTGGTGCGCATCAGTTCATAACCACTTCCTTGTTTTTTTACAATAAAAACCATCTGCTCCACGTCATTCACCTTGCGTACAATACCAGGGCGAAGATTGAGCCCGTTACAGTTTACCGCTGGCCGAGGCAGTTGATTTAAATATAATTTATACTTGTAATTTACATCTACCCGAAAGATATAGGAGACATTACTGTGCACCTCAAAGTGATAATCGTAGTGATGCAGGTCACCGGAAGGGGTTCGATATTCGTACTTTCTGAGGCAGTTGCCATCGTATTCCAGGTAAATATCATTGGCTGTTTGGCTAAATAACGAAATTGCCAAAAAGCAGGAAAAAATAAGGGAAAGGGATTTTCTAACAAAAAGTGATATGCTCATAAATGACCGTTTAATAGTAAAACACATTCAAATTTAGTGAATTTCTATTAAACGGTCACCTATTAAAAAAATTGAATCTCTATGGAATTAAAATTTCCTGATTTAAGTGAATAACATTGGATTGCAAATTATTTTCAATTTTTATTGCTGTGACCGTCGTTTTATATCGCCTTGCCAGTGAAAATAAAGTGTCCCCGGATTTGACGATGTACCGATCCCGTTTTTGGGGTTGAATATTTTTTGACAGATTGTCCAAAACATCATAAGAACTTTCGCAAACCTCGCCATTTAAATTTTTAGCCGGAATAATATATATCCCATCTTCATCCCTTGGTATATCTACATACTCGATTTTGGGCATTGCAAAAGTTTCTTCTTGCTCCTGTACAACGGGTTCATGCCCACCTCTCATCACCGGAGCAGATTCTATTTTGGTAGCCGGTTTCAATTGGGCACGGGTTTCGGGTATTGGGTTATCTGATGGTCGAAGATTGTATTTTCCCTCACAGGCCGAGGCAAGATACTGGTCAAAGGGAATGCCGTTTATTGATTTTAATAAAATCTCTTTCGTTGCTGTAAATTCTTTGTACCACCCAATACCCACTACAAATTGTGAAGTGGACATTTCATTCCCGACGTGTGGAGGATGTTTCTGAAAAGTGTATATATCTGTACAACCCATAGCTTCATCCAATTCATAATAATATTGAATTTGCTCATAATTTCGCGAAATATTTTGGGTGGGATCATAATATTCATCATAATCACATAAGATAGAAAACTGGGAATGGGAATAGCTAAAATACGTAGGGCGTTCTACCCGATAAAAAATATCACTAACCATAAAAACCTTATAGCCCGGATTGGCATAATCCACAAAATAGACCAATTGCTCGCCGATTTGATAGCGATAAAGCAGGTTTTTATCCAGTGTTCCCTGATCACAACTAAGAATGTCTCCATTAATACTCGAAACGTATTTTGGAGTATTGAGCCGTAGCTCAAGTATTAGATAGGAAGTATCCGTAACCTGAAAATGATAATGATAAAACTGTGAGGTTTCCCCTAAAAAAGTTTCTTCATATTCATATAATTGCACACAGGATGCATTATTAAAAATATAAATAGGTTCCTTAGTGGAAAATTGATTTTGTGCGCTCACATTCCAACAACACAATACAATAATAGCAAAGGTAACTCCCTTTAGAAATTGCTTACTCATACTAACTGAATTTTACACAGATGATTAATTTGGAGTATTAGTGCTTCTCAGAGTATGTTTAATTTTAGAAAAAATTAAATTTAAACATGCTCTCAACACAAGGTCAGTTTGTACTGAATAATCTGAAAATCTGAATTTGGATTAGACCTCGTCACTTTTGCATGACGGTGCCACTTACTTTGGGAAAAGTAGTCTTAGGGAGGTGAGTTTTTGTATTATTGTTTCTTACTCAAAAACTCGTCCAAAAATCGGAATTGGACATAAGTTTTTTTATTTCCTTCAATTTTAACATTCTTAAAACTGTGTTTACCTTTGACGATTGGAATTTTAATTCAATAAAAATAAAATACTTATATGTATAAAACAAATAATACCGCCCTTAAAAGCTGGATAGAAGTAAGACCGGGAAGTGACTTCCCCATTCAAAATATTCCCTTTGGAATTTTTCAAACCGATTCCATCCCGCATCATGTCGCCACCATTATTGGCAATCAGGTGATTGATTTGGTAGCCCTAAATGACTTAGGTTATTTAAATGATTTAAATCTGGATAAAACAACTTTGTCGCAACAATACCTGAACGACTTTATTGCTCAGGGCAAAGCCGTAACAAATGCTGTGAGAGAGCGATTGTCTGATATTTTTAATATAGAAAATAAAACACTACAAGAGAATCTTGATCATAGAAGTCAGGTTTTGCATGATTATGATGAAGTTAGAATGTTGCTCCCTGTGAAAGTAGGTGATTATACAGATTTCTATTCCAGCCGGGAACATGCTACAAATGTCGGGACGATGTTCCGCGATCCCGAAAATGCTTTGCTCCCAAATTGGCTCCACCTGCCTGTAGGGTACCACGGAAGAGCTTCCTCTATTGTCGTTTCGGGTACGCCAATCCGACGGCCTAAAGGGCAGCAAATTCCTGCCGGAGCTGACCAGCCGATATATGGACCATGCCGCCTGTTGGATTTTGAATTGGAAATGGGTTTTGTAATTGGTAAAGCAACGAATCTTGGAGACTCTGTTTCCACAGATGCTGCTGAGGATCATATTTTTGGAATGTGTTTGTTTAATGACTGGTCTGCCAGAGATATTCAAAAGTGGGAATACGTGCCGCTCGGACCCTTCCTTGGTAAAAGTTTTGCCTCTTCCATTTCTCCCTGGATCGTTACCCTCGAAGCACTCGATCCATTTAGAATCCCCGGCCCGGTTCAGGACCCGGAGGTGTTACCGTATTTAAAATATTCCGGAAATAAAAATTATAATATAAATCTGGAAGTAATGATTCAGCCGGAAGAAGGTGAAAGCAAAACCGTTTGCCGCTCCAATTTTCAATATATGTATTGGAATATGTGCCAGCAACTCGCTCACCATACAGTAAATGGCTGTAATATAAATGTAGGAGATATGTGTGCATCGGGAACCATTAGTGGTAAATCGCCGGATTCCTATGGCTCTATGTTGGAAATATCCTGGAAAGGCACAAAGCCGGTTCCCATGCCTGATGGAACCGAACGAAAATTCATTCTGGACGGAGACACGGTTATTATGGAAGGATTTGCTGAAAAGGACGGGGTGCGCATTGGCTTTGGAGGTGTTACAGGTAAAATTTTACCAGCAACTTAAAAAGGCTTTCCCCGATTAGCAGAAGCGACATATAATACGCGTTGCCGAACATTTAGGATTTCTAAAATCATTTTATCATTATCCTGTTGGATAGCATATCGCTTTGTTTCATCTGTAACTTGTTCGAGGGCCGCATAACGGTTCTCGAAAACCGGAAGCAGTTCCCGGATTTGATCATCCGTAAGGCGATATTCTTTCATCATTTTCGCAGCGACATAAGCTGCTTTTTGCTTAGTTGTCAATTGCTGAAAATAGGCTTTATCCGTTTCTCCGGACTCCTGAGCACGAGGCGCCGCAGGATTCTGGGCAAACAAACCAATACTAAATAAACAGATTAAAAAGGTATAAATAATTTTTTTCATCTTTTAAAAATTGTCTTTCTTCAAGAGGATTGTTTAATAACAAAGTTATAAAATAAAGGTACAAAAAAAACATGATTCAGATTCAGGATAAAATTGTGAGTTTGCAGGTAGTGGAAGAACAGTTCCTATGCAATTTGAATGCCTGTAAGGGCGCTTGTTGCTGGGAAGGAGATTCCGGTGCGCCGCTGGAAAAGGAAGAATTGGAAATTTTAGAGGAAATTTATGACAAGGTAAAACCTTATTTATCATCAAATGGCCAAAAAGTAATTGAGGAAAACGGCACTTCTGTATTTTATAAAACAGAGAATGAATACGGTACACCGCTTATAAATAACGGCCCCTGCGCTTATATGACTTATGATGAAGCCGGAATTGCGCAGTGTGGCATAGAGCAAGCCTGGGCAGATGGTGTTATAGCTTTTAAAAAACCGATTTCCTGTCACTTGTATCCTATCCGCATCTCCGAGTACGAATCCTTTGAAGCGGTCAATTACGATGAATGGGACATTTGCAAAGCTGCTTGCGCATTAGGCAAAAAAAATAAACTACCCGTCTATCAGTTTCTAAAGGAGCCGCTCATCAGAAAATACGGTGAATCTTTCTATGAAGAATTGGATCAGTTCGCTAAAAGTTGGGCAAAGCAAAAAGAGGAAAACTAAGGCAAGCCCATTTTTTCTGCTTTGAGCATTTCGTGGAGTGCCATCCCCTGATTAAAAAATCGGCGGACATCTCTTGGACTTAGCAGACGATTCGCCCGGTAAAAAATCAGGTAGTAATTGACGCCTTCCAAACTCCAGTTTTTTTGTACCGTAAAATATTTTAATAATCGCTCATCCATCATGTGGCGGATCAATTCTTCGTCATCTCCTTGTAGCAGATATTGATTAGAAAACTTGGGATATTGCTCAAAATCTATATCCTGCATCCCCAGCAAATTCCCGATTTTATGGAAAAAGGTTTCCGGTTCCATCAGAAACTGAGGTAAACCCAAATGCTTGGATTTGACAAAAAAGACTGTTTGGCGGCTTACGTTTCGGCGGCTTCGTCCACGGCGATACGCATAATCAAAAATACTGACTTCCACTTCCATCCAGGTGTCCTGTAATTGCATCAGGTTAGTAATGCTACGATGTCTTCCTTTATTAAATAAGGTAAAATCCCGGAGCAAGGCTTCCATACCGTAGTCATCTTCTTCTTTAAAAGTCATCCCCATCCTTCTGGCAATATGCTGAAGTACCTGGGTGCGTTCTATCATTTTTTTGGGTGAGTAAACCATCTTATAAATTTCTATTCCGTGTTGCAATGTAATAAAATGCTGCAAATGGTAAGGATAGTTTCCGCTAAAAAGAGGTTCCCCTTTTCTTTTTTTATAAAAAAATGAAAAAAACAGATGAACGGAATGTTATAGTTGAACTAAAAGATTCCCTAAAAATTAGGGTTTTTTAGAAAAACACTCAATTCTAACTGTCACAATTTTAAAAAAAAATAAAAAAACCAAATCTAATTATTCGGCTAATTGAGGTCATCATTCAGCTAAAAACAAAAAAATGCTATTGCCCGTACGACATATCATCACCATACTGTCTATGCTATTGTGCATAGGACTGGCGCAAAGCCAGGCGGGAGGGGTGTGTACGACTACGAATGGTAGTGTTTTTCTTTCTGGACAACCTAATGTTGTTCAAAAAATTAATAAAAGAATTATCAACCAATACAAAAAAGATGCAGCCCGTTTGGCTCTTCGCATTGTGGAGGAAGATAAATCCCTGGATAATGCCGCGGTAAATGTACCAAAGGAGTTGGTTCAGGGGATTTTTGAGGCATTGATTGCTATTCACCAATCTAATTTGGAAATGGCAGAAATGGTAACAGATCTTCATAGAATTCACACGTTTCCTGTACCTGCAGTAGATGCTTTTTTGGTCATTTACGAAAAGGATGCTACCTGGGCCAAGCCCTTGGAATCGGGAGAAAAGAAAACCAGTCATCCGGTCATCAACCAGTTGAGCCAAAAATTCAATCTGAACATCACGAAGGCCAATAACTGGGATGAAGAGCACCGAAGCCTGACCTTCAAATCTTTGGAAGCCTTAAATATGACCGCACTAGCCAAAACCATTTCCACTGTAGAAGGTGTAAAAATGGTCAAGCTGCCGGCACCAAATGGCTACGGAAATGACATCAGTGCAAAAAAATTAAATAATGGCTGGGAAATCAGCTATATGATAAATTGGGATAAATGTATGACCAATTGCGAGAAACAACATAAGTGGATTTTTAATGTGTCTGACAACGGAATAGTGAAATTTGTAAAAGAAGCGGGAGATACATTGCCGGAATGGCTGGCTGTTAGCCGATAATGTTGTGACTACTTTGACTTTTAGGGTGAGTGTTTGTTCATAGTTTTGTTTTTTGTTGGGGTCTCTGTCAGGAGACAGAGACCTTTTTTTAAAACAATTTTATAATAAATATTCAAATTATAATAAAACCTAATAAAGAAACTTTAGGGTGAGTGTTTGTTCATAGTTTTGTTTTGTGAGTCCCCTGCCAAACGAGGCAGGGCGCTCTCTTTCAAGCCGAACGACTTCCCGCAAAGAATTTAGGGTGAGTGTTTGTTCAAGTTTTGTTTAAGGCCCCGACCCAAGGGAAGGGGCTTTTTTTGAACAATTCCTTACCTGTAAGAAACCTTAGGGTGAGTGTTTGTTCATAGTTTTGTTTTTGTGAATCCCTGTCAAAAGTGATGGGGATTTTCAATTTGTACCCACTCCTAAAACCTAAGATGCCGTACTGTCTGCCCATTATTGATCAATTGCTTGAGCGAAGCAATTCCGATTTCCAAATGAACATTCAGAAAATTTTGAGTTACCTTTTTATCACTCTTATCCGTCTTCACGCCTTCCGGCACCATCGGAATATCAGAGACCAGAAGTAATGCTCCTGCCGGAATATTATTTTTAAAAGCTACTGAAAAAATAGTCGCTGTTTCCATCTCCACGCCCATACATCTTAGTTTCTTTAAATACCTTTTGAATTTTTGATCATGTTCCCACACGCGACGGTTGGTGGTATAAACTGTCCCCGTCCAGTAATCTCTTTCAAAATCCCGGACGGTTGTAGAGATCGCTTTTTGCAGGGCAAAAGAGGGCAGAGCCGGGACTTCCGGCGGGAAATAATCATCGGAGGTTCCGTCTCCTCGTATGGCCGCAATCGGCAATATCAAATCGCCGAGTTTATTTTTCTTTTTGATACCACCGCATTTTCCCAGAAACAAAACGGCTTTGGGTTTTATAGCAGTTAGTAAGTCCATGATAGTTGCGGCATTTGGGCTGCCCATTCCAAAGTTGATAATGGTAATCCCTCCGGCAGAGGCACATTGCATGGATTTTTCCTCGCCGTAGATGGTTGCTTTATTCCACTTGGCAAATAATTTTACATATAAACTAAAATTAACAAGTATAATATACTTTCCAAAATTCTCCAGAGGCATTCCGGTATAACGAGGCAACCAATTGGCGACGATTTCTTTTTTTGTTTTCATAGTAGTAGGGTGTTTTTTACAATTATAAAAAAAGCTTCCCTTAAAAAGAGAAGCTTTTCGATTTTTTATATATAGTTAATCTTACATTAACTTTTCGATTACATTCTCCTCAGTTATACCTTCTGCTTCGGCCTTGTAGTTGCGAACGATACGGTGGCGCAAAACATACTTGGCAATGGCTTGTACATCCTCAATGTCAGGAGAGTATTTTCCGTTGATAGCGGCATGGCACTTGGCACCCAGCACGAGGTACTGAGAGGCACGCGGCCCTGCTCCCCAGGAAATGTAATTATTTACATCGCCGGTAGCCATATCCGTTCCCGGACGGGTTTTGCTGGCGAGAGAGACGGCGTATTCTAATACATTATCAGAAATAGGAATTTTTCTAATCAATTTTTGAAAGTATAAAATCTGCTCGCCGGAGACGATATTTTTTAATTCTACTTTATTATCGGAAGTAGTATTTTTTACAACGGTAATTTCTTCCTGGTAACTTGGATAATCCAAGGGAATATTGAACATAAAACGGTCGAGCTGTGCTTCCGGCAATGGATAGGTTCCCTCTTGCTCGATGGGGTTTTGAGTGGCTAGTACAAAAAACGGGGAAGGTAACAGATGGCGATCACCACTTACTGTAACCGAACGTTCCTGCATAGCTTCCAAAAGAGCAGCCTGCGTTTTAGGTGGTGTCCGGTTGATCTCATCCGCCAAAACGATATTGGAAAAGATTGGGCCTTTATTGAATTTGAATTTTTTACTGTCATCCAAAATTTCTGACCCGGTAATATCCGATGGCATAAGGTCAGGTGTAAATTGAATGCGTTTAAATTCTAAATCCAGCACCTCTGCGATAGTACTCACCAGAAGAGTTTTTGCCAGACCCGGCACTCCTACTAACAAACTATGACCATTACTAAAGAGGGAAATAATAACACCCTTGACGACCTGTTGCTGCCCAACGATAACTTTACCAATTTCGGCAGTGAGATCTTTGTAAGCCTGCGCGAGGGCATCAACGGCTTCGACATCCGATTTATAATTCATTTATAAAATAATTTAGAGGGTTCGCGGGGGAAATTTCCTGTTGAAATTATTCCGGGAACGTGATTTAGTTTGGAAAAATCTCTCTCAAAGAAAAGCGTCCGTTGAGAATAGATCGCAAAAATAACGAAAAACCTGCTTCAATAACTACACCAAATTTGTTCAGGGCAGAAAATTTACTTCAGCCCTGATTTTTGTTTAGACTGCCATTTTTCAGCATTTGGGCAGGTGCTAAAAGGTTCTCCTATATAAATAAACGTTTTATTGGCCCGTTCCATTACCCATTCATTTAAGAAAACAGATTTCTTTTGTTCTAGTGCTGCATTTTTTATTTTAGAATAATCATCTTTCAAGTTGGCTTTGTGAGGTTGAGTTTGTGAACGCAGTTTTACAATTCTATAACCCTTTTCACCCGTCGGCGTTTCATATTCAAAAGGGGCAGAGATGTCTCCAATCTGCATCGTGTCAATAGCAAAGTAAACCTCCGGAGAAAGGTCTCCGGTTTCAAAGTAAGAATCACCGGATTTAGCATTGACCAGGCAACCTGCATTCCCCTTGCTTTGTACTTCTTCACTACTGAATTTTTGAACGGCATAAGTAAAGGTAATAGAATCATTTAGAATTTCTGTCCGAAGGCTATCCAGCAATCCCTTTGAGGATTCCAGATCTTCATTTGTAATTTTTGGTTTGATTAAAATGTGTCGGGTATCAATAATATTACCGCGGCGTTCATTGAGTTGGATCAGGTGATACCCAAATTTAGATTTGATAACCTGGGAGATTTCTCCATTTCCCAATTTATAAGCGGCCGCTTCATACTCGGGAACGAGGGTACCTCTTGCCATTGGGCCAAGCTCTCCGCCCTTTACAGCAGAGCCTCTGTCTTCAGAATAACGCTTTGCCATTTCCCCAAAATCTTCTCCTTCCACAATTCGTTTGCGGATATCATTGAGATCTTCCAGGGCGATTTGCTTTTGTTTTTCATTGGGCTCCGGGAAAATAACAATCTCACAAACTTCTACTTCAGCATTAAAATAAGGTAGACTATCCTGTGGGATATCCTTAAAAAATGCCTTGACTTCTGAAGGCGTTATATTTATATCTCCCATAATTTGAGTTTGCATTCGCTGTGAAGTCATCTGCTCTGTGAGATTAGCTCTTTGCTCGTTTTTCATTTCTTCCGGAGACTTACCATAGTAGGATTTAAACTGTTCTCTGTCACCACCCATCATAGTAAGGATTTGATTAAAACGAGCATCCAACTGGGCTTCCACCTCTTCGTCTGAAACGATTACGGAATCCAATTCTGCCTGTACAACAAGTAGTTGTTGGGTCAGGAGTTGATCCAGAAGATAACAACGAGCATCTTCCGGCAATCCCGGATTTTGAGAACGCATATAATTAAACTGTTCTTCAATATCCGAATAGAGAATAATTTTCCCTCCAATTTTGGTGATGACTCTATCTACTAAAACATTCTCCTGAGCCTTAAGTCCAAAAGCAATTACTAAACAGGCCAGTAATAATATATTTCTCATTAAATTATTTTTAATTGTAAATTTTAATATTTCCTCTTTCCAGTTCCTTCTGATACATATCCTCAATAGTATTTTTTATCAGCTTCTTTTTTCGGTTATGTATAATGATTTTTTTTATTTGATTTTGAACAAAAGATAACGGCGCAATTTTTTGTTCCAGAATGACATCTTTTATTAAGATATAATATTTGTGATTGTCTAATTCTTGCTGAAGGAGTTTATTTTTCTCTAAATCTTCGTCTTTCAGTTCAAATCCATCTAATTGCTGATTGATATCAGATAGTTGATACCAGGTGCTGTCATTAATAATAAATTGCTCCGCATTATCACTGCAATAATTCAATAACTGGTTATGACTATCCGGATCGGATTTTCCAAGAAGCTTTTCCAATTTAGATTCAGAAGGTACGGGTAGTGCAATTTTTAAAATATAACACCTCAAAATAGAAGAAACCAAATGAAACTGATCCATATTCTCCTGAAAATATAATTGTATCTCTCGTTCACTTACTACAGAATCCATCTGGGATTCTAATAGTGCCTTTTCATAATTATATCTAACTAAGGAGGAGCGATATTCTGCTACGAGTTTGTCAATATTTAAATCCGGGGGCAGATTGGATTCTGCAATTTTGGTCATCAATTGATCCCGCACCCAGCTTTCTACATAAGAATTGATAAGCAAGGCACTATCCTCCGGAGTAATATTATCTGAAACCAGGCCCTCTACATTTTCCATGTAAAGGGATTTTCCAAAAACCATCGCCAATTTGGACTCAGAAGTTTCCTGCTCTCCCCGGGAACAGGAAAACAAAAATGCAAATACAATAAAGTTTATATAAATAAAATATTTCAAATAAAATTATTTTATAAGACTGTTAAAGACCTTTTGATCAATATTGACCTTGTAGTCTTTTTTCAACTCAGTGATCCAATCTTTTTCCAGCTTTTCCTGATAATCTGCTACAACATAACCCTTGGCTTCTTTCAGGGTTTTATTCATAGGAGGAATTATTTTATTTACCTGAATGAACGCCATTTTTCCGTCTTTTTCAAATAAGGCACTTCTGGCTCCTCCTTTCCAGTCTACTTTTTCAAGGTCTTTATTTTTCCCTTTTTCAAAAGTGCTGTTTTCTACCAAAATGGTTTTATCCTTCTTATTGAATTTTCCCATTGTTTTAGCAATAGACTTTTTCCCGGCGTATTTGTAAATCTTTTCTGCCAACGCTTTGTCCGTCGTATTGATGGTTACCATATCAATATCGGCTCGCTCCTGCCACTTGTATTCGCTGCCACGGGTTGCATGAAAGGCCTTTAACCCAACGGTATCCTGAGAAGCCTTATCCCAAACCAATCGCTTAGTTGCTTCAAATAACAAAATCCCTTCGCTGTACTCTCTCATCAAAGCTTTGAATTCAGGATACTTATTTTCCAACTGCGACTCTTCGTATTCAATGGTCGCTTTACTGACATAGTTATTATATAATTCCTTAGCAACGCTCTCCGGTGAAACTTTCCCTCTGCGGAAGCGATTTGGGCTTTTGCTCAAGTGCTTGACAAAATCGCCCAGCGTTCTACTTTCCTTTCCAATTGAAAACAGCGGTGCGTCTAAGCCTTCTTTTGGAGCTTTCCATCCTCTTGTCGCAAAAGTCTTATCCAAGCTACTTGTGAATTTGGAAAAGGTAGCAGTATTTTCTTTAAAACCAGATTCCTTTTTTATGCGGGTGACCATAGATTCGCGGGCAAGGTTGTAGCGGGCATCCCGCTTTACCAAACCCGTGAGCCTCGCTTTATACTCAGCAAAAGCCGGAAGTGGTGTTCGTTTATTGCGCTGTATAATATGGTAGCCCAGGGAACTTCTGACAGGTTCGGTGTACTCCCCGTCTTTTTTCAGGCTAAAAATGGCATTTTCAAAAACTTCCTCGTATTTCCCAATGCCAAAAGTTCCAAGTTTTCCTCCCTTGCCGGCAGTATTTTTATCCTCTGAAAATGTACGGGCAAGGTTAGCGAATTTGCCTCCTTTTTTCAGTTTGCTGTAGATGTCATCTATTTTAGTTTTGGCGGCTTCCTGATTGGAACCATCTTTTTTTATTCTAACTAAAATATGAGAACCTTCGATTTTTCCTCTTGCATCGCGTTTTTCCTTAGGCATGACAATGTGATAGCCAATGGGTGATTCTACTACTTCAGAATATTTTCCGATAGGTGTATTGTAAGCAGCAGACTCCAAATCATAAAATCCTGGATATTGCAGCGCCGTCAAAAATCCCAAACTTCCTTTATTGGTTTTTGCTCCGGGATCTTCCGATTTTTCCATGGCCAGTTTATCAAAATTAGCTCCCTGGTCCAGTTCTTTGCGAAGGCCGTTTATTTTTGAAAGGGCGGCTTGTTGCTTTCCTTTTTCCTTGGGTTTGGCCACAAAGATATGGCTGACTTTTATGTCTTGCTCCAGGCGATCATAGGTTTCTTTTACCAGCTTTTCGGTGACTTCTTTGTCTATGAGGTAATTGCTGGATAGCTGTTTGCGGTATCCGGCCAGTTCCCTTTTCAGGCTGGGAATAGTATCCAGCTTCAAATCGCGGGCGCGCTGAACCTTTAATTTAAATTTTACATATAAATCTAAATATTCCTGAAGAGAGGCTTTACTGAAATCGGCTTTCTTCCCGTTTGTTTTAGAATAAATATAATTAAACTCAGAAGCGGTTACCGGAGTATCGTCAACGGTAAATAAAACCGGGTCTTGCTGTGACCAAACAGTCACAAACAAGAAACAGGACAAAACAGTCAGAATAATTTTTTGTGGCATTGTATTAGCGTTTTTTGTTCGTTCTATGGCAACTTAGCTGCAAGTGCATTCTCAACCAAATTTTATAGAATCTTATTGTATAAAATTCGCGGGTGCAAAATTAATCATTTTATCAGGCATATAGTAATTTAGGTGGAAAAGGGAGGAATCCGTCAGGGAGTTTACCTTTTTATCTTTAAAATATCCACTCTCGCAGGGCTGATTTTCGTTTTTTCGGCACCGATTAAAAGGGTCTGATCATCCAGAAAATCAATGGCTTCAAATTGAGTCGCCAAACCAAATTTTGGGATTCTAAGTCGTTTTAGTTTAGCCTTTGAAAAAGGTTTCCCTTCAAATTGGGTGAGAAGAAAAACGGAAGCTGTATTGTAAGGAAAAAATCCAAGTAGCTTTCGGTAATTGTAAGAGAGAAGCGCAATCGTTTTTCCGTTCGGGCTGATTGCTGCTGCGGTTACGACTCGTTTTTTTAAGTAAATGCTATCGATTAATTCAGCGGTATGGTTTCCGGGTTCGGCAGGAAGACGATATATTTTAGAATAATAATTCCCGTGTTTTAACCTGTTTTTAGAAAATAAATACAGGGAATCTTTATAATAAAAAACACCTTCCATGTCGAAATTTTGTTCAGCGAGTGGCGGTGGAAATGCTTTTTGATCCGGGTAATGAAATTCAAGTGTAGAAACCTGATTTGTTTTTTGATTTAAAATATATATTTTTAAATCTTTTCTGCTATTTCTGTTATTGCCGGAGTCACAAATGAAAATCGTCCCCTTTCCATCGTTTGCCAGAGATTCCCAGTCCCTGTTCTTTATTCCAGGGATGTTTTTTTCGTATAATAATTTCCCATTTCTGTTGACGAGGTAGAGTTTGGCCGCATCGCCGCTGTCATTTAACAACCATAGACTGTCAGGAGATTGAATATACATTCCCGAAGCTTCTTTTAATACCAGCGGTAATTCAAAATATTTTTTATAAGAATATTTTTTTTGCGCCTCCGTGCTATTGAGGCAAAGAAGCAAAACAATAAAAGAAAGGAGAATACGCATGAAATTTTGAATTTTAAAAGAATCCTTATTAAACATTATCACGAGAAATTGATTATATCCAAACTGTAATTTTTAAAATATCCTGCGTTATTTCCCTCAACTGTAGCATTCCGCCCATCCGCTTTGCGGTTCATTCGCTTTAACCGCCGAGAAAAGAATGTGCTTATGGTCTGGCATTGTCGCTCGAGTTTTCG
>JAHDCK010000032.1 GCA_020629915.1 Saprospiraceae bacterium | reverse complement strand
CCTTTATATTCTTCTGATTTTAAAAATTCATATAATTGGAAAACATAAGGGCTGCGCAGTTTTAATATATTATAAAATTTATAAACAGTAAAGTGCTCCCCTAGTTTGAGCATGAGCGGTTTCAAGTCTTTGTCAAATCGCAGCATGATATATTCGCCGTCGTTTACCTCTTCTTCATCCGGCATATCCGACATGGAAATCAGATTATATCTCCGAAGTCGTTGTTTGCCTTTGTCATCTGTATAGGGAATTCGGATGAGTTTGGAATGCAGTTTTTCCGGTATTTCGCGAAGCTCTTCATATAGGTTATTAGAATTTGTTTCAAACAAATCTAGCAAATCTCGTATACGAAATTTATATGTTTGAAAATCTTCATCTTCCTTTTTCACATGGGAAGCCAACAGTGCAAATACCCGAAGCTCCCAAAGGGAAAAATCCTTTTTGTTACGAATCAGGTCATTAGCCTGAACGACAGTGTAATTTTTTACTTTACTAATTGGTCGCTTACTCATACTTAATAATATGGTTCTGTTGCACAAGATACAATTAAAATAACACAATGACAAGCAATGTTATTTATCTTCCCATTAGTGTTATACCGTTCCCATTTACGTTATTACATTTTCCCAAAACTGTTATGCTTGTTCCCATTCCTGTTATTTCTTTATAATTTTGGTAAAAATGGATTCCCAATTGTGTTATAACCTAAATACTATTTATCTTTTCCCATAATTGTTATAGCTCTCCCAAAAGCGTTATTGAGATTTCCCATTTGTGTTATTCCTCTTCCCAATAATGTTATTATGAATCCCATTTGTGTTATTGTATTTTCCCAAAACTGTTATTTCTATTCCCATTTGTGTTATAGAAAAGGATAGAAAAGCTTGTTAAACATGGATTATTTTGAAGGCAATAAATAAAACAGTAAATAAATAGAAAAAACAACAATTCTTTAATCGAAAATTTCCGGAAGTCCCAAACCTGTTATACCTAAAATTGATTTACATTTTAACAATGTAAATGTTTTGTTTGTTGTTCTTTTTTTATTAAAATTTAATCCATCACTTTCCTTAACCTTAGGGTTAGGTACTTTTCGAGAAAAAAAATCAATGAAAACAAAATTTTATCGTTTTGCACAGATAAATTTTTAAAAAACAGCCAAAATATTTTCCAAAAAAAACATTCAAAATTGTGAAAAAAATATTTCTAATAAATTGGTTAAAAAATCAGAAAAGAAGAAGAATTACGGAATAATTCATTACAAAATTTAGTCATTGAATTGAAAAAAGAAGATTTTATGAGGAAATCACGATATAAAATTGAGTTGTTTTTTAATTCAAGTGGCTTTTAAGCCATTTTCCGCTTGTGTGTTCAAAGTTTTATGCAAAAAAGCACCTATGTCAGACTCCGCCGAAAAACTTCCTTAAAACGCAAGTAAATTAACGTTTTAACGTCAAAACGTTTTTTAATCTTAAATCGGAATGCCTTAAATAAACGTTAAAACGCTTTAACGTTAAGAGAAGCGATTTTAAAAATTGACGTTTTAACGTTTTGGCGTCATTTTGACAAAAAAGCATTGAAATTTAACGTCAAAACGTTAAAACACTAAAACGGATTAACGTTTTGACGTTAAAACGTTGAATTTTTTATGGTTTCAATTTTAGATCTTTCCGAATGAGCATTTCGATATAATCGGAGGCACTTCCCTTCCGGGTAGCCGTATGAATTTTAAATGCCTTGTAAACATCTTCCGAAAGCCATAGCGTAAAACGTTCCTTGATCTCTTTTGTCTCTATAACAGTTTTGGGAAGCGTTTTTTTAGCAGGCTTAGATTTAGGTTTTCGGATGGCAGGAGGTTTTTCGGTGGGTTTATTCTCCGCACCCGGAATGGCTTTTTTAGAAGTTTTTCTGGGCTGTAAACTTGGAGGAACAACAGGCTTCTTTTTGCGATTGGACATATTAGAGAATTTATAGTTTTTCAAAAAGTGTTTGAACTTCATTAGCGAGATTAACAACTTCGGTGATTGCTTTTTTATCACTTTGTTCGTAAACGCCTTGTCCGTAAAGATTAGCCATCCCATAAACCGTCCGCAAATGCAATTGGCTTTTCATAATTCCGACTTTGTAAGCTTTGCTGTGTTGTTTTAGAGCTTCCATAAACATCTGATGAACTTTCAGGTTGGGCTGAAGTCGATTGAGGATGAAGTAAGAAGGAATAGTTTGCCCCTTTTCTTTTGAGATGGCTTCAATTTCCTCTGCAATTTGTTCGGTAGACCAGATGTCGTTTCCTCCAGTCGGTGTAATCGGGATCAAAACCAGGTGACTAATCTTAAGAATTTCTTCGGCAATCCTTTCCAGAGAGGGAGGGCTATCTATTATGATGGTATCATATCCTTCATTAGAATACAAATCTTCAATGGTTCTGCGAATAGTTCGGTAGCTACTATTGGCAAAAACAGGAATCCTGGGTTCCTTCTCCCCTCGGGCATCAAACCAGCGCATACTGTTTTGAGAAGGATCAGCATCAATGATGCAAACTTTGTTGCCGGATTGAGCATAACATACCGCGAGGTTTTGAGCTACAATGGTTTTGCCGGTTCCTCCCTTGTGATTGATGGAAGCTACTATCATAATTTTTTTTGTAAAACTAATAAAAAACGTTAAAACCTAAAAACGTTTTTTTGTTTTAACGTTAAAACGTTTTTATCTTTAAAAAAATGCGTTTAGGCGACAAATAAAGTAGGGTGAAATTCTAAACCTTTGAAAGAAAATTTTACAAATATTGTTGATTGGCAAGTGTTTATTGTAAAATATGGGGTTTTCTGTTTAAATTAGAAAGATTTTTGGCTTATCTGGTATTGTTTGAAAAGAAAAAAGCCGTCTCTCCACATAATTCAGATTGATATTCTCACTTATTCGGGTGTTTCAATTCAATTGATTTATTCAGGACACAAATTTTTAAATCTTTTTTACAATTTCTTTAAATAAGAAAGTGCCAGAAGCAATTTTAATCAAAAACTAAAACCATTACTTACATGAAAACTTTTACCAATCCAATTTATACTTCGTATTACCGGGATACTACCAAATATAAAGGGAAAGAATAAATAATTTTTATCAGAGGAATTAGATATTAGCTAACTTTCATTCTTGTATTTCTCTGACCCTTTATTCTTCAATTACAAGTCTGGCAAAAAAGGAAAAATTTTAATAAGAATAATTATTAAAATAAAAATACCGTATTCCAAACTCAATAATTCACATACCTACACCACTTATGAAAAAGTTTTTAATTTTAATCCTCAGCCTGTTCAGTTTGACGGAAATATCGGCACAATGTGCAGCAGGCCCAACAGGAAGCGCAGGAAATCCACCTACCTGCCCTGGAACATCCACCAACAATTATTCAGCAGGAGAACAACATTGCTTTACTGCCTTGGCCGGAAATACCTATACTATCGAAACTTGCGGGAATACCACCAACGATACTCAAATTACCTTGTTTGATTCAGGCGGAACCTCTATAGGGTATAATGACGATGGCTGTGGATTACAGTCTTCCGTTTCCTATACACCAACAGTTGATGAAACGATCTGCTTTCAGGCAGAAAGTTATTTTTGTGATGGTACGGGTAGTGATAGCAATAACTATGGAGTTACCATTAGCTGTACAGCTGCTCCAACCGGAAGTGGATGTAGTTCCCCTATTGCTTTGGTAGAGGGGGATCCTTGCGTTTCAGGGGATACAGATATAAATGGAAATATTTTGCCATTTTCTCTTTGCGGGAGTGCTTACGGAGACGGGGATGATGATGCCGTTTATACCTTTACACCTACAGTAGATGGGTTTTATGATATATTAACTTCACAGATAGATGATAATTATGCAGGCGTTTTTGTTTATGAAAATGCTTGTCCAAACAATAGTTCTACTCCCTGTATTGGTAATTCTACGAATGGACTTAGCACGAATGATCTTTTGGTAAATGTGGAAATGTTTGCCGGGACGACTTATTATATTATTGTGACTACCTGGGGGTCTCCTTTTGATGTTGGGTTTTGTATAGAAGTAGATATGGGAATCCCGCCTGTAAATGATTGTGATCTGGCAGAAACAATATGTGATAATAGTGCCATTGATTATAATCCCACCGGCCCGGGAAATGATGATTTTGCAGATCCAAATAATGACAATGGCTGTCTTACGGGCGATGAGCACCAATCGGCCTGGTATTATTTTGAAATGAATAGTTCCACGCCTCCAGGTACAACACTTGGATTTACATTAACACCAAATGCCGGGTCGGGAGAGGATTATGACTTTGCTATTTATGGCCCTAATGTTCCCTGTGATAATTTAGGATCACCCATAAGATGTTCTTTTGCAGGTTCCTCTTGCGGATTTTGTCCACAAACGGGTTTGGGAATGGGAGAGACAGATGTATCTGAATCAGCATTAGGAAATGGATTCGTTTCTAACCTGACTGTAAATCCTGGCGATGGTTTCTTTTTATTAATAGATAATTATTCTGCTACCTCGCAGGGTTTTGTTTTGGATTGGAATCAGGATGGAGCCAACTATCTGGATTGCACAGCACAACCTCCATGTGGGATCACCGTAGATGCCGGGCCGGATCAAAATGTCTGCGCCGGGGCATCTGGCACAATCACTCTTAATGGATCTGCTACTTCTGATCTGAGCGATCCATTAACCTATACCTGGATGGGAACCAACCCTGAAATCACCTTTTTAAGTAATATTAATATTTTAAATCCAACTGTTACCATTCCGGGAACTTACTCGGGTACAATTACTTATACCCTGGAGGTGACGGATGGAAATTGTACAGAAACGGATGTCATTATTATTGATGTAACTCAGGGAGCTATACCTGATGCAGGATTGGATCAAACCATGTGCGACGGGCAAACTGTAACTATCGGAGCAGATCCTATTTTAAATGAAGAAGGAGCAACTTACGATTGGAGTACAGGTGACAGCGGGACTTTGGATTGGAGTGGTAATCCAAGTAATGATGATAATGGTCAAATTGATGTTTCTCCAACTACTACGACAACCTATACTGTGACCGTAACGAATAGCGACGGTTGCACAGGCACAGATGATGTTACTATTACAGTAGAAAATATTACGGCTGCTGCTACAGTTAATGATCCCACTTGTCCAAGTTTGAATGATGGAACGATCACCCTGTCCACCTCTTCCGGAACCGTAGCTAGTTATGATTGGGAGAATACGACAAATTCTACTTCCGGTTCTGGTACGACAAACCCCATTACAGGTTTGGAACCCGGAAGTTATACCATAACTGTTACAGATGATAATGGTTGTACAGCAGTTACAAATGCTGTTTTGGATGATCCTGCCTGCTGCGGAGCAGAGGCAGGAACTATAACAGCAAATACTCCTGTTTGTCCGGGTGCCAATATAACGACAACGCCTTCCGGTTGGAATATGGATGCGGCTTATACTCAGGTCTTTTTTATTGCAAATTCCGGTGGATCTATTTTACAATTAAATTCAACGGGCGTATTTGTAGCACCAACAGCATGTAATACAACCTATACGGTTTATAGTTATAATTATTTAACAGCAGGTTCGGGTCATGTTCCTTCGGTAGGGGATAATGTAAGTATGATCGATTGTGTCCCCGAACCTAATTGCTGTGATTTGGAAAGTACAACATTCACGGTGGAAGATACTGAGGCTCCAACTTTTACTAACCCTCTTTCCAGCGTTACTTATAGTTGTATTGATGATGTCCCGGCGATGACTGATTTATCCTGGACGGATAATTGTGCAGTGGATGGTACCTCGACAGGTAATGAAACGGGTACAGCAACGGCCTGTGATGGTGGAACCATTACGCGGACGTGGGAGGCAACGGATGATTGTAATAATACAACTACACATACTCAAACTATAACAATTGATCCGGCAGATGCTCCGACTGTTTCCTTACCTGCGGGATTGCCCACTTCCTTAGATTGTGTAAATGCAGAAAATTTCACCTCTGCACCCGATGCTACCTATACCAATAACGGAAGTGGGGCTTGCCTGATAAGTGGCAATATTTCGGCAACAGTCACTCCTAATTTTACCGCTTGTAATGGCGGGACAATTACAATAGATTATAATGATACCGATGCTTGTAATAATCCGGTAACAGCCCAGCATGTTATTGCCGTTACTCCGGCTTCCGGGCCAACGGTCAGTTTGCCTGCCGGGTTGCCTACAAGTTTGGATTGTGATGCAGCAGATGCTTTTACTTCTGCACCCGATGCGACTTATACCAATAGCGAAAGTGGGAATTGTTTGATAAGTGGGAATATTTCAGCTTCAATCACCCCAGATTATACCGCTTGTGCGGGTGGAACTATTACTATTGATTACAACGATACGGACGCCTGTGGGAATGCTGTAACGGCTCAGCATCTGGTCACTGTGAATGCGCCTGGATCGCCAACGGTCAGTCTGCCTTCTGGTTTACCAACTACTTTGGATTGTGATGCAGCAGATGCTTTTACTTCTGCACCAGATGCTACTTACACCAATAATGAAAGTGGGAATTGTTTGATAAGCGGCAATATTTCAGCTACCTTAACCCCATCCTACGATGGATGTTCAGGCGGTTCAATTACAATAGATTACAACGATACAGATGCTTGTGGAAATCCCGTTACGGCTCAACATATTATAACAGTAAGTGGCGCATCACAGGCCACATTAACTTTACCTTCCGGTTTACCTACAAGTATGGATTGTGGTTCAGCTAATAGTTATACCTCTGCACCCGATGCTACCTACACCAATAATCAAAGTGGCAATTGCTTGGTGCAAGGCAATGTTTCCGCAACCATAACGCCTAATTTTGATGCCTGTAATGGCGGTTCAATTACAATAGATTATAACGATACAGATGCCTGTGGAAATCCATTAACAGGACAACATATAATAACTGTGACCGGAGCAGGTGCGCCAACCTTAACGTTACCTACCGGATTACCGACAAGTATGGACTGCGCTTCAGCAACTTCTTATACCTCTGCACCCGATGCGACTTACACTAATAATGAAAGTGGAAGTTGTGAGATCAACGGGGCGGTTTCTGCTACGATTACGCCAAGTTATGATGCCTGTAATGGCGGAACCATTACCATAGATTACAACGATACAGATGCTTGTGGAAATCCATTAACAGGTCAGCATATTATAACTATTACTGCAGCATCGACACCAACGGTCAGTTTACCTTCCGGTTTGCCAACGAGTTTGGATTGTGCATCGGCAGATGGATTTACCAGTGCGGCGGATGCGACTTATTCTAATAATGAAAGTGGCAGTTGTGCCATAAGTGGGAATATTACAGCGAGTATAACGCCTTCTTATGATGCGTGTAATGGCGGTTCTATTACAATAGATTATAATGATACGGATGCTTGTGGCAATCCGGTTACGGCTCAACACATCATCACAGTAAATGCAGCGTCAGCACCAACGGTGAGTTTACCAGCGGGTTTACCTGCCAGTTTGGATTGTGGGGCGGCTGGAAGTTTTACTTCCGCACCGGATGCGACTTATGACAATGGTGAAAGTGGAAATTGTGCTTTAAGTGGGAATATAACAGCGAGCTTAACCCCTAGTTTCGATGCCTGTAATGGAGGAACCATTACAATAGATTATAATGATACAGATGCTTGTGGCAATCCGGTTACGGCTCAGCATGTAATCACAGTGGATGCAGCTTCGGCGCCGACGGTCAGTTTGCCTTCTGGTTTACCGACGAGTTTGGATTGCGCATCGGCAGATGGATTTACAAGTGCGGCGGATGCGACGTATTCTAATAATGAAAGCGGTAGTTGTGCGATAAGTGGAAATATTTCAGCGACAATCACACCGAATTATACAGCCTGTAATGGCGGTTCTATTACCATAGATTATAATGATACAGATGCTTGTGGGAACCTGGTAACAGCCCAGCATGTGATCACCGTGGATGCGGCTAGTCCGGCGGCGATGACCTTGCCTTCCGGATTGCCTACCAATTTGGATTGTGGACAAGCCAATGGTTTTACTTCTGCTCCCGATGCGACCTATGACAATGGAGAAAGTGGCGCCTGTGCGATTTCAGGAAATGTATCTGCCACAATTACCCCAAACTTTGACGCTTGTAGTGGCGGAACAATTACCGTAGATTATAACGATACAGATCCCTGTGGAAATCCACTAACCGGGCAACATATTATTACCGTTGCCGGAGCCGGCACACCTTCTCTTACACTGCCATCAGGTTTGCCAACAAGCCTAAATTGTGGAGAAGCCATTAATTTCACCTCCGCACCCGATGCGACTTATGACAATGGAGAAAGCGGGGCTTGTGCTATTACAGGAAATGTTACGGCTACGCTTACCCCAAATTTTGATGCCTGTAATGGCGGAACCATAACGATAGATTACAATGATACCGATGCTTGTGGGAATCCATTGACTGGGCAGCATATCATCACAGTGAACGGAGCCGGCACTCCTTCCGTTTCTCTTCCATCAGGCTTGCCTACGAGTTTGGATTGTGGATCGGCAGATAGCTTTACTTCGGCTCCTGATGCTACTTTTACCAACGGAGAATCTGGTACCTGTATGATAAGTGGGAATATAACGGCTACCTTAACGCCAAGTTATGACGCTTGTAATGGTGGGACGATAACGATAGATTACAATGATACAGATGCTTGTGGAAATCCACTTACGGCTCAGCATGTTATAACAGTTTTGGGAGCGACGGCACCAACTGTATCGCTGCCTCCGGGGTTACCGTCTGACTTGGATTGCGAAGCTGCTTTAGCGTTTACATCTGCCGCAGATGCTACGTATGACAATGGAGAAAGTGGCGCTTGTGCTATTACAGGAAATATAACAGCAGTTGTTTTACCTTCTTTTGATAAATGCAATGGCGGAAGCATAAGTATTGATTATAATGAAACGGATGCCTGCGGGAATGCCGTCACAGCACAACACGTTATTACGGTTACTGCGGCAGTAGTTCCAACATTGACTTTACCTACCGGATTACCGACCTCGTTATCCTGTGCAGATGCACCAGGGTTTACCACAGCGCCTGATGCGACGTATTCTAATAATGCCAGTAGTACTTGCTTGATAAGTGGGAATATATCAGCTAGCATCACACCTAATTACAATGCTTGTAACGGAGGAAGTATTTTGGTAGAATACACAGATACGGATGAGTGTGGCAATCTGCTTTCTGATCAAATTATTATAACAGTTGATCCGGCTTCTGTTCCTGTTTTCCAAAATATCCCAGGCGATGTAACGGTAGATTGCAACTCCGTTCCATCCATGATCGATTTAATTTATGATAACGGAGAAACGGGAAGTTGTCAAATTACCGGACTGGAAACCGGATCTGATGCGCTGTCAGGAGATGCTTGTACAACTATAATAACCAGAACATGGAGTACATTGACACCTTGTGGAGATAATGTATTCGCCCAACAAATTATAACTGTCGTAGATAATGAAGACCCAACTATGAGTCCGGCACCCGGCGATGTTTCCGTATGTGAGGGAGATGAACCTCCCATGACAAACCTGGCCTGGACGGATAATTGTGATGGGGGAGGAGTTGTGAGTGGGACAGATGTTTCAGATAATCAGATCAATCCCGAAACGATTACGCGTACCTGGGAGTATTTTGATGCCTGTGGAAATTCAGTAACAGAGACACAGTTGATAATGGTTTATATTCCATTAAATGCGGGTACAGCAGAACCACCATTAAATACTTGTGCTAATAATTCTACTACAATAGATTTAAATACCTTATTAACAGGACAAGATACCGGAGGTAATTGGGCAGAAACATCTGTTATTCCATCCACGGGTGGAGCTTTTACACCTGTCCCCGGAACCTTTAATCCCTTTGGTCAGTTACAGGGAACCTATACTTTTGAATACAGTCACACAGGAGGAGCATTTTGTCCGAATGATGCAGAAACGGTAACCATAATTATTGGACAACCCGATGCCAATGCTATCAATGATGGCCCAACTTGCTCTGGTGGATGGGTGGTTTTATTTGAAGATGGGGGAGATGCGGTCAGCTGGAGTTGGGATGGCCCCGGGGCTTTGTTAAATCCAAATTCACAAAGCCCTAATTTGAGTAATGTTCAGCCTTCTGATGCCGGAACGTACGCTGTAACCATTACAGATGTCAATGGTTGCTCCGCAGTAGCTACTACGGAAGTGGTGGTGAATGAAATTTTTGCAGATGCTTCTAATAACGGGCCAGCTTGTGCAGGGCAGGATGTCACTTTATTTGAAACGAGCGGAACAGCCGTTTCGTGGAATTGGGACGGCCCCGGAAATCTGGATAATTCCAGTGCCCAAAATCCGGTTTTATCGAATGTTTCTACATCGGATGCCGGAATCTATTCCGTAACGATCACAGATATAAACGGTTGTGAGGATGTGGCTACTACTGAAGTGATTATTACGAATATTTCTGCTAATGTAACAACGAATAGCCCCGTATGTGAAGGGGATGATATTATTTTAAATGAAGATGCCGGAGATGCTACGAGCTGGACGTGGGAAACGCCGAGTGGTGCTATTTTTACGACTCAAAATCCAGTTTTAGCTAATGCTCAGTTGGACTCTGCCGGAACCTATAATGTTACGGTAACGGATGCTATTGGCTGTACCGCTGTAGCTTTTGCAGATGTAGATGTTAATGTAACCCCGCAGGGAACTATCACAGGTGATGCTTCGATATGTGCAGGGGAAAGCACAGATTTAGTGTTTAATCTGACTGGAAATGGACCCTTTGATATATTCTTTACCGAAGATGCCGGGAGTGGTGCTTCTTCTATTGTTAGAACGGGAATCAGTGATGGTTATACGGAGACAGTTTCTCCAGGAGTAACGACAACTTACTGTTTACAAACAATCAATAACTTGAATTTCCCGATTTGTACCGGGGTCTCGACGAGTTGTGTAACGGTTACGGTGGCTCAACCTCCAACAGTTTCCAATGTCTCGCCGGTTTGTTCTGGCGATAATTCCGGATTTACTGTTTCGTTTGATGTTTCGGGAGGCGATTCTGGATCTTATACCGTTACCGTCAATTCACCACAGGGCGGACCAGGTGTTTGGGTCGGTTCTACCTGGATAAGTGATATTATCAATAGTCCGGGTGTATATGATATTGATGTGGATGATAATTCGGGATGTGGGCCTGTAAATATAAATGGGTCTTTGAATTGCGGGTGTATAACTGATGCCGGAACAATGAATCTGGCTCCCATAGAAGTATGCGGAGATGGACCCCTTTCAGCGATTCACAACAACAATGAATCACTGGATGGAAATGATATTTTCGGATTTATTTTACACGATAATCCAGGGGCGACTGCTGGAAATATCCTTCAAACAAATGCCACCCCTGACTTTGGTTTTGATTCAGGTTCTATGACCTATGGCGTCACCTATTATATATCTGCCGTTGCCGGAAATGACGCCGGAGGAGGAAATATTGATTTCGGTGATCCATGTGCTTCCGTAGCTTCCGGGACACCAATTACTTTCAATGAAATACCAACCGCAACATTAATTACTCCGGATGATAGTATTTGTGTTCCGTCCTCATTTGATTATGAAATTGTATTTACCGGAACAGGGCCTTTTGACCTCAGTTATGATCCCGGTACTGGGGCAACAAATGTTTTTGGTATAACCAATAATCCTTATACGATAACCTTAAATCCCACAGATGATATAACTTTTACTCTGCTGGGTGTCAATAATGCTTCTTGTATCGGAACCGTAAGCGGAACAGCTAATTTACAGGTAGATGAAGTTCCAACAGTTGATAATATTACACATGTATGTAATGCAGATAATTCGGGTTACACCCTGAGTTTTGAGGTGAGTGGGGGAGACCCGACAACTTATACCGTAACAGATAACTCTCCCTTTGGGATTGGCGGAACCTGGTCGGGCAATACCTGGACGAGTGATGAAATTCCAAATAACACCGGGTATAGTTTTGATGTAGATGACATACATGCTTGTGGCCCGGTGAATGTCAATTTACCCAATTTTGATTGTGGTTGTGCCACAGATGCCGGAACCATGTCCGCAACTCCGCTACAGGAATGCGGAAATAATACCGTAACCGCTACCCATAACGGGGATGAAACGTTAGATGGGAATGATGTAACAGAGTACATTTTACATGACAATCCGGGTGGAACTACGGGCAATATTATTGCTACCAATTCGACTGGCATATTTGGCTGGCAGGCTCCCATGTTGTATGGAACGACCTATTATATTTCATTAATTGCCGGCAATGATGACGGGAATGGTTCCGTAGATTTGAATGATGGATGTTTGTCTGTGGCTCCCGGACAGCCTGTAATGTTTTTTGAGCAACCCGTGGCAGATGCCGGAGCAGATGATGGTATTTGCGATGATACCTATACGCTTGCGGCTGTTGCCTCAGTAGGAGGAGGACAGTGGACTCAGATTTCCGGGCCGGGAACAGCTGCCTTTACTAATTCTGTCTTTAGCGGAACGGAGGTTAGCGTAGATATGTATGGAACGTATATTTTTGAATGGATGGAAACCAACAACTCCTGTATGGATTCTGATGAGGTAGAAATTACCTTTGCTCAACCTACCAGTTCTATCAATCTGACTGAAGTATGTGATGCAACAAATTCTACCTATACCGTTAGTTTTGAAATAACAGGCGGCACCGGAACCTTTACGATTGTGAGTGGTGGCGGAATGATTGCCGGGAATATTTACACCTCTGATCCCATTCCAACCGGAACGCCATATAATTTTGAAATTACGGATGGAACTTTATGTCAAAACCTGATCGTAGCGGGTTCTTATGCCTGCGGCTGTACCACCAATGCCGGTACGATGTCTAGCACTTTGCTGGAAGTTTGTGGTGAAAATTGTGCCGATGCAGCAACTCATAATATGGATGAAATACTGGATGGAAACGATATTTTACAATATGTTTTACATGAAGGATCGGGAACGGTTTTACAAAATCCAATAGAAACAAATAATACCGGAGTCTTCTGCTTCCAGCCATCGATGATGTTGGGAACGACGTATTATATTTCTGTCATTGCCGGGAGTGATGATGGCAATGGAAACGTAGATTTATCTGATCCGTGTCTATCCGTGGCAGCAGGGCAACCCGTTATTTTCCACGAAGTGCCCGTAGCGAATGCCGGAACAGATGATGCGGTGTGTGATTTAGTTTATAATTTAAATGCTGTGCCGAGTGTTGGTTCAGGTCAGTGGTCACAGACGAGCGGCCCCGGAACGAGTTTCTTTGGAGCAATAACCAGTGCATCTTCCTCGGTTACGGTAAGTGAGTATGGCGTTTATACTTTTGAATGGAGCGAGGATAATAATGCTTGTGCCAATGCTGACGAGGTGGAAATCACCTTCTCCGAGCCAATGGATTTTGCCAATCTCTCTCAGGTATGCGATGCGACGAACACCAATTATACCGTTAGTTTTGAAATTACGGGAGGAAGCGGGACTTTCACAATTGTGAGTGGGGGAGGTACCCTTTCGGGAAATGTATATACCTCTGAGTTGATTCCAAATGGCGATCCTTATGCCATAGAAATCAGCGATGGATCAGCTTGCCCGAACCTCGTTGTTACCGGAACGCATAACTGTGCCTGTGCCACGGATGCCGGAACAATGGCTTCTACCTTGCTGGAAGTATGCGGGGATAATTGCGCTCAAGCAGCTACTCATAATAATGATGAGGTATTGGATGCCAATGATATAACCCAGTACGTTTTACATGAAGGATCGAGTAATATTTTACAAAATAGTATAGAAATAAATAACACAGGAGTCTTCTGTTTCCAGGCAGGGATGAGTTATGGTACAACGTATTATATCTCTCTGATCGCCGGAGATGATGATGGAAGCGGAGCGGTGGATTTGACAGATGGCTGCTTGTCCGTAGCGGTAGGTCAGCCCGTTATCTTCTATGAAAATCCGGTAGCCAATGCCGGAGTGGATGACACGGTTTGTGATTTTACGTATAATTTAAATGCAGTGGCAAGCGTGGGCACCGGGCAATGGACACAAACGACCGGGCCGGGAACTTCCACCTTCGCTGATGCAACGGCTGCAAATACTTCCGTAACGGTAACACAATTGGGAAGTTATACTTTCACCTGGACGGAGAATAACAACAACTGTATTCAGTCAGATGGCGTGGACATCACCTTTATTGAACCCTTGAATTTTACGAATATCACCCACGTTTGCGATCCCACCAATACGAATTATACCGTCAGTTTTGAAATCACGGGCGGTGATGGAAATTACAGTATTGTGAGTGGGGGAGGAGTGATTGTCGGAAATACTTATACGTCCGATCCCATTCCATCCAATGTACCTTATAGTATAGAAATTCAGGATGGAAGTTCCTGTGCGAATCTGGTTGTGCCGGGTACTTTTGATTGTGCCTGTGCTACGGATGCCGGGACGATGGCTTCGACCTTACTCGAAGTTTGCGGGGATGGTTGCGCTCCTGCTGCTACCCACAATGACGATGAGGTATTGGATGGAAATGATATATTAGTTTATATTTTACATGAAGGGAATGCGAATGTTTTACAAAATGTGATAGAAAGCAACACGACCGGAATTTTCTGCCATCAGCCGGGCATCAATTACGGAACGACTTATTATATCTCCGCCGTTGCCGGGAATATGGATAACGGCGATGTAGATTTAAGTGATCCCTGTTTGTCAGTTTCCATTGGTCAGCCAGTAATTTGGTATGAGCAGCCTTTGGCGAATGCCGGTGCAGATGATGCGGTTTGTGATTTGAATTATAATATGAATGCAACTGCGAGTGCCGGCATCGGAACCTGGACGCAAACCAGCGGTCCCGGAACAGCGACCTTTGCTAATGCAAACGATCCGGCTTCGCTCGTTTCGGTAGATCAAAACGGAACTTATACTTTCCAGTGGTCAGAAGATAATGCCATTTGCATGGATGCGGATGAAGTGATGATTTCCTTCAATAATTCTACTACAAATAATATCACAGCGAGTATTTGTATCGGACAGGATTATATCATCAACGGTGTTTCGTATTCTACCACAGGCATCCATACCGAAACCATCTCAGGCGGAAATACCCAAGGATGTGATAGTATTATTGTATTGGATTTGACCGTCAATAATGCCATTACGAATACCATTGATGCGGATATTTGTGATGGTCAGGATTATGTTATCAATGGTGTTCCGTATTCTATAGATGGAACGCATACCGAAACCATCATCGGTGGAAGTGTCGGAGGATGTGATAGTATCATTGTCTTGAATTTGACGGTGAATACCGAAGTAACGAACAACATTTCTGCAAGTATATGTACGGGGCAGGATTATATTATCAATGGTGTTCCGTATTCTACCACAGGCATTCATACAGAGACACTTCCGGGTGGGTCTTCGATTGGTTGTGATAGTGTTATTGTGTTGGATTTATCCGTGAATGATGCGGTGACTAATAATATTGCGGCGAGTATTTGTGATGGACAGGATTATATCATAAACGGTGTTCCCTATAACACAAATGGGATTCATACAGAGACGCTTCCGGGCGGTTCCTCTATCGGATGTGATAGTATTATCGTGTTGGATTTGAATGTAAATCCCGCTACGACGAATAACCTGACGGCAAGTATATGTACGGGCCAGGATTATATTATAAATGGTGTTCCATATTCTACCACGGGCATCCATACAGAGGTGATTCCGGGTGGAAATGCCAATGGTTGTGATAGTACGATTGTCCTTGATCTGACCGTGAATACCCAAGTGACAAATGACATCACAGCAAGTATTTGTACCGGACAGGATTATATCATCAACGGCGTTCCGTATTCTACCACAGGCATTCATACAGAGATGATTCCGGGTGGAAGTTCGGCCGGATGTGATAGCGTGATCGTGTTGGATTTGACGGTGAGTAGTATCGTTACTTTTGAATATGACCAAACGATATGTTATCATGAAACCTATACATTTGACGGACAGGTTTTGAGTCAATCCGGGCAATATGTAGAAACAATTACAGGTGGTGCGCAAGGCGGTTGCGATAGCGTGACGACTTTGAATCTGACGATTTTACCCGTTTCAACGGAAATGGAAAATCATGTCATGTGTGTGGGAGACAGTCTGTTTTTCAATGAAGCATGGCTGTTTGATTCCGGCACTTACTTAGATACTTTTTTCTATAGTAATGGATGTGATAGTGTGCACGTCACCCTGAATTTACAAGTGCAAAGTCCAATAGTCATTGATAGTTTTCCAAATGTGTGTATTGGAGATATTTTCAAGGGGCAAGTAATCACAGCAGATGTTTTAATTGTAGAAAAAGACCCTCCCGGACCGGGAGAGATATGTGAGATAGTATATAATTACCACGTATCAGCGCGTGAGGTTTATAACGATACCAGTTATATCTATCTCTGCGAGGGAGATAGTATTTTCCTGGATGGAAACTGGCAGTTTTCGGATGGAATATTTATGGAATTTAATACCTCCATTTGGAATTGCGATAGTACAGAGGTGACTGTTTTAGAATTTGACTCGCCCTTAAATACCGTTGGATTTATAGAAGCCTGTGAAGGCACAGACGTATTTGTAAATGGTCAATTAGTAACAGTCTCCGGAATTTATACCGACACCATGTTGGCTTCCTCCGGAATATGCGATAGTATTTTTGGGGCGGAGGTCGTGTTTATTGATTGTACTCCGACGGACAATGCAGTAGCGACGATGACTTCTTGTAATGGCTCCTCAGACGGATCAATTACCCTGACCATGAACGGCGGTCAACCACCTTATATTTATACCTATACCAATCCGGATGGAACGACAACGGGCAGCGGAAATATTGATCCGGGTGATCCGATTGTGATTACCGGTCTGCCGGCTGATTTTTATGTATTCACGGTTACGGATGATTACGGCAATCAAATTTTTGTTGATGTCACCGTGACAGAACCAACGGCAATTACTACCACGACCAATCAAACTTTAGAAGTGAGCTGTTATGGTCTGGCTGATGCGGAAGCCACTGCTTTAGCCAATGGAGGAACGCCAAATTATATCTATACCTGGGAAAATGGAATGACGGGGCAAAATGTGTCCGGGCTGGATGCCGGATGGCATGTAATTACCATTACAGATGCCAACAATTGTGCAACGATGGATTCCATTTTCATTACCGAACCCGATCCATTGTTGGCCAATACGACCATCCAAGATCCGAATTGTCCGAATTCAAATGATGGTTTGATCCTAGTAGATTCTATTATTGGAGGTAGCGCGCCATATCTCTATGCCTTGAATGGAAATCCACTTAGTGGAAGTTCACTGTTTGGAAATTTAAGCAGCGGAACCTACTCTGTTCAGGTGGAGGATACGGATGGTTGTACGGTAGAAATTGACAATATAGAACTGGCGGAGCCCGATGCAGTTGCCTTATCGCACCCAACTTTGGAGCCCATCACCCTGGGCGAATCTACAACTCTGGATTTAACCATTGATGGAGCCTATGACAGTTTGGTTTGGTCTCCGGCAGTGGGATTATCCTGCACAGATTGCATTGATCCAGTGGCTGATCCGCTTGTTTCTACGACTTATTCGGTTACGGTATTTTATGGAAATGGCTGTTTTGAAGTGCTTCAGGCGCGGGTAACGATTCAAGACCCACAGGTATTTGTACCAAATATTTTCACCCCGAATACGGATGGAACGAATGAATTTGTTCCGGTATTTGCCGGGTCGGGCGTAGAACGTATTAATGTATTTAGAATATTTAATCGCTGGGGAGAGATGGTTTATGAAGCCACAAATTTCTTCCCGAATGATCCGACTCAGGGTTGGGATGGAACTTTTAAAGGCAAGAAGTTGAATCCTGCGGTTTTTGTTTATTTCCTGGAAGCGCAGTTTATTGACGGGCGCACCGGATTTTATGAAGGTGATATTACTTTGAAGCAATAATGTAGAAAAATACAACTCCTCATTTAGTTCTGATCAGCGGAGGCTGTTTTGGCAGCTTCCGTTTTTTTAAAACTTCAAATTTCAATATCTTTGCCTTAAATCGTTTTTAATATTAAAATAAATACCATGAATCAGGAAACTATTTTAGAACAATTTAAAGCTCGTGCAGCTACAGCCTCACCGCTAGGTGGAAGTATCAAATTTGTCATTGATGACAATCCTATTTTCATAGATGGAAGTGGGGATACCAATGAGGTTTTAGCTGAAGACAAAGAAGCAGATTGTACCATTTCTGCCAGTTCTGAAGTCATGCAAAAAATTCAAAATGGCGATCTTAATGCTACGATGGCCTTTATGACCGGGAAGATAAAAATCAGTGGTGATATGGGTTTGGCTATGAAAGTTCAATCGCTTGTGGGGTAAAATTGAGTTAAAAGATTTTGTAGCCTCAGCCGGTTGGTTGGGGCTTTTTTATACAAAGTGATAGGGTTCTAAGTGATTTCATTTGGTTTCCAAGGTTGAAATTTGCTATTTTTTAAAAAATGGCAGATTTAGCATTAAGGCCAATGATTATCGACCAAATGAATTCATTTTGAACCTAAAACAGATGTCACTGCGAATAATTTTTATAGAGACTAACTGGCACTTTTGAAAATAGACAAGGCATTTTTATCGAAATTGCTCGTTTGACTCTCCTAAAAAACTATCTGCAAAAGTCTGGTAGGGTAGAAATTTTTTCAGGGGATTTATCCCCCCGAAGGTAACTGTTCCTTAGAAGCTGTTTGAATTTGATCTTTTTTTAATATTAGGTCTCTTTTTGTCTT
>JAHDCK010000473.1 GCA_020629915.1 Saprospiraceae bacterium | reverse complement strand
TATTTAAAACTTTGTGGGATGGTAACGCCCAGTACATTGGTCAAGCCGTGAATCTTGCTCCGGATGTTCAGGTACAGGCTTATAATGAAATTGGAATTATGGGAGCTGTTGAGATTTCAAAATTTTCTATTGGAGCCAGAGTTAAAATCCTGAATGGACTAGGAGATATTTCTACAGAAAACCGCCAACTTGAACTCTACACAGACGAGGAATTTTATCAACTTACTTTGACCAATGATTTTTTGATCAATACGTCTTCTTTCCTGACACTAGATTTGGAAAATAATGATTTTGATGTTAATTTTTCTAATATAAATGATATTTCTGATTTATTTCAAACAAAAAACAGAGGCATCGCCTTTGATATTGGAGCAACCTTTACACCCATTGATAGGCTTAGAATTTCTGCCAGTGTTTCGGATATAGGTTCTATCAAGTGGGAAGAAAATGTTAGAAATTATCACAGCAAGGGAACCTTTACTTTTGAAGGACTGGATTTATCACCTATTATAACAGAAGGAGATACAACCATTTCTTTAGAAGGACTGGTAGATACTCTGGAACAGATTTACAGTTTTACAGAATCTAATAATACATATACGACTGATTTGCCAATGAAAATGCAGCTTTCCGGGCAGTATAATTCAAAGGTCGGTTTGAATGTCGGCGCATTGATTTATAATGAATCTTATAGAGATATAAATAATATGGCTGTGGCCGTAAGTTTGTCCAAGGACTTGGGCCGGGTTTTTAATATCGGAGCCGTTTATTCTTATAGAAATAATACGTATGATAATTTAGGTGTTAATTTTACTTTAAAACTGGGCCCTGTTCAGTTGTTTTCACATACCGATAATATCATTCCCGTTTTCAATCCGCTCAACGCCCGGAATATTAATTATCGGTTTGGATTAAATTTAGCCTTTGGAAAAATGGAAAAGGAAGAACAGAGCGTTGTTCCAGCCTTTGATGAATAGGATGAAATTTAACAGATTTAATCAGAGGTAATTTTTCCGTTCTTTATGAGAAAAAATGGAAAATTGCTGTATTTATTTTGTCACAAATCCACTAAAATTTCCATAAACAAAAATAGCTTGGTATTAGATTTGAATGTAAAGAGATAACAGCATTTTTTAATTCAAAAATCATTCTCTTATGCATTCAAAATTTACATTTCAAATTCTATTTTTTGCACTTTGTTGCTACACCTCCTTAGATGCCCAGGTTCAGGACTTTCAGGCAGAATATATTTCGGGTAACCAATCCGTAAAGCTCAATTGGATCATGGAACAGGAAGAAGATGTTGAAAAATACATCGTTGAACGTTCTATAGATCTGGAAAACTGGACGATAATTACAGAAACGGAGAAAAGGAATTCCCCTCAAAATAGTACTTACTGGTGTCAGGATGTAGCCGTTCCGGTAGCTGAACATTTGTATTACAGGCTCAAAATGGTCAATTTGGATGGGCAAAAGAACTTTTCCAATGTTATCAACCTAAAAATTGAGCTGGGGGAAGTAGTCGATTTTTACCCAAATCCGGTATCTGATGTCTTGCATGTGGAAATGAACACTAAAGGGTATATTGAAATTATAAATATGCATGGAGTCCTGGTACATTCCGGCCCGGTTGTGGAAGGTGTTAATACTTTTGATGTCCGGGATTGGTTGGGTGGAATGTATATTTTAAAACTATTCGTGGAGAACAAGGCGAGCTGGGATTTTAGGATTTCAAAAATAAAGGATTAAATATCCCAATTCGGAATTTGCTATTCCCAAAAAAGGGAAGAAATAATTGAATCTCCTAGTAATTTTCCTTTTTGTGTCAAAAAATAGGTGTCACGATTTTTAGAGATGAAACCGGCAGCCACATGCGAAACAACCTGCTTTAGAAATTCAGGGGTTCTACCGTAAGCGTTTATTTTTTCCAGAGAGCAACCCTGGCTGGTTCGCAGACCAGTTAGTAAGTATTCATTATATAAATCTTTTTGGGATAAGTGCTCTGTGGTTGCAGGAATCTGATTCGATTCCAGTGCTTTTATATATTTTGGATTATTGGCTACATTCCATTGGCGGGATTTTCCATTAAAGGAATGAGCAGAAGGACCAATACCGAGATAGGGAACACCTTGCCAGTACGCAGAATTGTGGCGGGAGTGAAATCCGGGTTTCCCAAAGTTGGAAATTTCGTAATGATCGTAATTGTTTTGAGTTAATATATTAATTAGCAATTCGTATTGGCTGGCAGATTGTTCTTCCTCTACGTTTGGTATTTTTCCGGTTTTTATTAAAATCTCTAATGCAGTTTTAGGTTCAACCGTTAGGCAATAACTCGATATATGCGGAATGTTATAATTTATAGCAGTTTGAATTTGTTCCTCCCAGGCTTTATCATTCATCCCCGGGATACCATATATTAAATCAATAGTTATATTATTAAAATCTGCTTTTAAGCATTCCTCCAAACTTTCTCTGGCTTCTCTTCCAGTATGCGCCCGGTTCATCAATTTCAAATCTTCATCCCTGAAGGATTGAATGCCAATACTCAAACGATTAATTGGACTTTTTTGTAATATTTTTATTTTATCTTTATTTAAATCATCGGGATTGGCTTCCAGAGTGATTTCAGGATTCTCTGTTACGGTATAATTTTTATATATAATTTCAAATATTTCATTTAGTTCGGACTCCGAGAGCAGGGAAGGCGTTCCACCTCCAAAGTAAATCGTATCGAGTGCATCTTCCTTGAGATAATTTTTTTGTAGTTCCAATTCTGCATGAAGTGCTTTTAGCAATGGTTCCTTCAATTTCATGGAGGTAGAAAAATGAAAATTGCAATAATGACAAGCTTTTTTGCAAAAGGGAATATGTAGATATAATCCGGCCAAGTTTTTAATTGTTGAATTGTAGACAAATCGTTGTGTAAAAGTAACTTTTTATAAAATAAAAATCATAACTATCTTGTTGGTAAAAAGAAAGCGTACACTTTGTAATAAATTATTATGCGGGTTAAATGGATTACTTAGGGAGGTAAGTAACCGGCCACAATAATCTTTAAAATACTTTGAACGATTTTTTAATTTCTT
>JAHDCK010000472.1 GCA_020629915.1 Saprospiraceae bacterium | reverse complement strand
ATCCCCAACCACAAATTTCCAACCATTCACCGCATCCTGTTTTCCATTCACCGCATTCATTTGTTTTTAGCCTCCCGATGCCCCCATATTTGTATTGTACAAACGAGGAAACATATTTACTTCCTCGCTTAAATAACTAAATTACTCATTCTTATTTTTTTAATTTTTTAAACTTTCTAAACAAAAACAATTATGAAAAATTTAATTTCAAATTCACGTTTCGCTTTAATCCTTTTGATCGCTGCAGTTGTTTCTTTCACAAGTTGCGAAAAAGAAGCCCTCGACACTTTCCCAACAGAAGCACATATTCAAGCCATTAATATTAATGGAACTTCTTGTGTCGCATTATTGGCCGGACAACACATAGACGCCGGAAATATATGTGCAACAATCTCCGGAACTGACCTTTGTATTACGTATTCTACCACAGGTGACTGGACGCTGAATGAAACACATTTGTGGGCCGGAAAAAACCTTGCTGATATGCCTCAAAACAAAAAAGGAAATCCTAAAATTGGTTTGTTCCCTTACAACTCCGGCGACATCTCCGGTTCTACTTCTTACCAGGTTTGTATGCCTTTGTCTGACCTTGGAATCGTCGATGACGGAACTTGCAATGAAACTGTTTACGTAGCAGCGCACGCTGTTGTTCAAAGCACAGATGCCTCTGGAAATACATCAACTGAAACCGCCTGGGGCGAAGGAGATAACTTTGTTGACCAGGGATCATGGGCCACTTATTTTACCCTAAACCTGACTTGCGACGCCAACAACGGTAGCGTAGGAAGTTGCGAAACCGCTTTTGCATACAGCGCGAATGCAGCCACTTGTTTCATAGGAGCAGACTTTGACGGTGACGGTAACGACGATGGAATCAACAGATGGGGATGGTCAAACGGGCCTTTTGCTCCTGGTGTTTACACGATGGACATCTACGCCGGAGCCGGACAATGTGACCTTACTAAAGGAACACTCACTGGTACATTAACGGTTGATTACGATGGTTCTACTGCAAGAGTTACTTACACAACCAATGCGCCTTTCACGATGGATGAAACACACTTGTATGTTGGAACTGACCCGCTTGCAACTGACAATGGAGAATACACCGTTGCTCCTGGTCAATACGGAAATATCAACGACCTTGACGATGCGAATTATGACGCTTTCACTATCAGCAACCTCAGCGGAGATATTTATGTAGTTGCTCACGCAGTTGTTTGCTCCGCTCAATAAAATTATTCTTCCCAAATTTTTAATGTTTATCTTTGTAAAAAGCGGAATCCGGTTGGGTTCCGCTTTTTGCAATTTTATAATTTCATCTTATATGAAAAATTCGCTACTTTTCTTCTTGTTTCTTTTTATTGGAAAAATACATGCGCAGGAAACAAATACAAATCCTTCACCTTATATATGTGAAATCGGCATATATTATGGAACGGCGTTTGGTGAAAGTAATTATATATTAGAATCTGATGTGATCTCTTCTACCAATCCACAGGAAGTCGATCAGGTTCGCAGCGAGCTTGTTTTTCCATTACCCAGTTATACAATTGGAATTGGAGGCACCTGGATGTTATCCCAAAAGAAAAAAAGACAATGGTTTTTTTCTCATTCTTTTTTTACAAATATAACACCTCCTTCCGATGTCATGACGGATGATGACTGGATAAATGACCAACATATTTCATCCACTCAGTCCAAAGCCGAAATGCGATGGCTCAACAGTTCAATAGTGCTTTCAGCTAAATTAAAACAATATGAAAAAGCTTCATTTTTTATATCAAGTAAGATTACACACCTGTTCCTCCAACAGGAAATCCTCGGATACAATGGCTGGATAATCAATGCTTTTGATCAGCAGCAATATCCGGTTTCTCACCCGGAGGAACCTGTATTAAAATACAAGGCTCATTTTACGGGATTACATTTGGGGCTACCAGTTTTTGGCATACTCCACAATCATATAAGTTTTTCCTTAACACCTTATGTAGGCGTTGCCTATGCCAGAGATTTGGACGAGCATTTGTTGCGGCATAAAATCTCCAAAGGTCAGGGCTGGGGGTATAGTGTGCTGGGGCAAAGCAGATTAAATTTTCATATAGGAAAAAGAAAAAAATTTACTATTGCTCCTGTCGTTGATTGTCAATGGCAAAAAGCATTTGGGTATCAAACAGCGGAGTGGCTGGAGGACGAAGGCAGTGTTCCGGCTGGAACGGTCATTGAAAATATTCCGCATGAGTTTAATAGTTTTTATTATAAAATAAATATATCATTTAGCTGGGTGTTTACAAACGGAGATAAATAAAAAACAGAGGCGACCATATCATCGCCTCTGCCAATTCTTCGGCCATTCGGCCTATTCTAACTACAATAAAACTATTCCACAATTTCCAGTTCTACCCTTCGGTTTCTTTGACGACCTTCAGGTGTATTGTTATCTGCAATAGGTTTGGTTTCTCCAAACCAGGACACCAGAAATCGGTTCATCGCAATCCCTCTTCCAGCCAGATAATCCCGTACTGCTTCTGCGCGGCGTTTAGAGAGATTCAGGTTGTTGGCATCATTTCCTACATTATCTGTATGTCCTTCAATTCTGAGTTTCCAATCCGGTCTTTGAAGAAGCAGAGTCGCCAATTCGTTTAAGGAAGCAAAAGAAGCGGGACGAATGATAGCTTTCGCCGTTTCAAATTCGAGATTATTGAATGCTCTCTTCACAATTTCCTTATCGTTATTGGTAACTTCCAATTTTGGAAGTTTGGGTGGTTCCGGTTTTGGTGGTTCGGGTTCCTCGACTTCGGGTTCCGGCTCGGGTTCCGGTTCCGGCTCCGGGATAGGTTCCGGTTCCAGCTTAACTTTTTTAACTCTTTTCTTTCCGTAGAGGGTATAAGCCAATCCTAATGTAGTAAAATGTCGTATATCATTATTAGAATTACTATTAATATACCCATCCAAATCATCTACTCCTGAAAAGGCGACCTGATGCATTAACTGAACAGATATATTTTTTTTAGTCTTCCATTTTATTCCCCCTCCTACAAGATACAAAGGCGTCATCTCTGGTTCGGCTTGCACTGGCGTTTCAAATTG
>JAHDCK010000471.1 GCA_020629915.1 Saprospiraceae bacterium | reverse complement strand
ACTTCCATGCAAAGCGAGGAGATGTTTTGCTTTGGCATGCGAATCTGTTGCATGGTGGAAGCCCTATCCTGGAGAAAGGTAGAACCCGGAAGAGTATGGTGGGACATTATTTTTGCAAGGAGGTGATTTGTTATCACGAGTTGTCGCAGCGACCGGCTTTGCTGGATGTTTAGGTTTATATGGTAGATTTAGCAATGATTATACAATAAATTTGAAAGTCAATTTCCGTCAAGCGAAACCCTATTGTACTATTGCACCATCAAAATAACAAGGTCCGCAAGCACGTTTGCCCCGGACCTCATTGAAAAACTCAGAAATTAAACAAAAACCCTAACTAGAGAGGTCGCCCTCTCCTGGGTATATTCTTAATCGTATTATTTCTCTTTACTTACCCATTTTTTTACTTTCAGGTAATCTAAGTAGTACAATATTTTTATAGAAAGATTATTCGTCTGAAGCGCATCTGTCATCACATTCCAGTTTTCCAAATAATTCAAATCCACATCTGACTGACTATCGAAAATGGAATTTTTCCAAACCACTCGCATTTCACTTCCCGGCGCAAACTGCCAACTGTATTGCATATCAATCGTGAAGGCATTGAAGCTGTTATTAAAATAGGAATTGCCTTTCTCATCCGTGCCATCATATTCAAAATCATTCAGGCTACCGTCTCGTTGCAAGCGATAATAATCCGCTTTGTATTCCACCGTTGACCAATAGTGGCGCAAGCGGAAAGTAATACCCATTTTATTATTAAAAATATAATTAGAACTTATGCTATTTACCGTTGTGCTAACATCCCGGCGACCAAAAACGATCACATCCTCTTCATCTTCTGTCCAGTTATCCACATAACCCGGATCATTAAAGCGCGTCCAATGCTCTAGTTCGTATTGAACAAAAAACTTATCGTTCACCCGATAGCGCGGGCCTATTTCGAATCCATAACCTCTTCGCCCCTTTTCCTGATTATTCATAATATTGGTAAAAACATCCAGGGCAAATTTCTTGCGATAATCGGTAGAAATCCAAATTCCGCCCCGATAGTCCGGCGTATTTTTAAAATACCAGCCATCCACCCGTGGTTCAAAATAATCGTGGCTTCCAATCGGACGGAAATTACTCCACACACCAAAAGCAAAAAATTTCTTAGTGGTAAACCAGGCGTTTGGATTTACGATAAAATTGCGAAACCCATAAGGTTTATATCGGTTGAAATATCCAAACCAAAGGTTTCCTCCGGCTCTCAGGAATTTCCCGAAAGGCGTGTAGTGCTGATAATTGACGTTGAAACTGTGATCGGAGAAATTATTAAAAGTATTAAAACCTAAATCATTGGGATTGTACTTTTCATCCTGCTGGTTATACCTGTAATTAAATCGTAACCGACCGCTAATTTTAGAAAAACGCGCATTGATATGAGAACCCAATTCCGGTTTTGTCAATTCCGGATCATAATGCTGACTCAATCGCCCACCTCCCGCTATCGCATAGGATTGTTTTTTATTTTTTAAATCAAAATTTAAAGCAGAAACATTGGAATCGTAAAAACTACCCCGACGCAATACACTTGCATTGGTAAACGTCACGGAGGAATTGTTGGGCAATGCCTGATCCAAAACAGCCAGATTATAATTGGTCAATGGGCTGGTCATCACCGTCCTTGTCGCATCTGCTACAGAGTCCCGAACAACTGCCAGCGTCTCCTTGGTTACACCATTAAAAACGCCAATCCCCAAACCACTTTTTGTTCTACCCGAAAGTTTTGTCGCATTCAGTAATTTTTCTTTATCCGGATGCTCTTCCAGGTATTCATTTTCGCCGAGGTCATCCCAGGCATTCCAGTAAGCCACCGGGCGGCCTCCTATTCTACGGGAATAAAAAAGATTCGCTTTTTCAAACAACTCGATCCCTTCCGTAAAAAACTGACGCTGCTCGTTAAATTGCACCTCAAAAGGAGAAAGATTCAAAACCTGATTATCGGATTGTACCTGATTAAAATCGGGAATCAATGTCATATCTATGGTAAAGGCTTCGTTGATTCCATACTTCAAATCCATCCCGCCATTTACGCCGTAAACGGGGGAAGAACCATCAGAATATACCTCAGTCAATGCTGAAACATAAGGAACGGCAGACAATCGCAACGGCGCCTGAATGTCTTTTATACCTTTCAAGGTTCCAAACTGGGTGAGGTAACCATCCACTTCGGGATTTACTTCATTCCAAAAAGAACGTTCCCGGATACGCCGGGATTCGCGGATAAAATTCAATCCCCATTCCTGCTCCGGCGTATCAGAAAATCGAATAGCCGAATAAGGAATCCGCATTTCCACTTTCCAACCTTTATCAAAAATCTGTACTTCGCTATCCCATACAGCATTCCAGTTTCCATCTTCGTTATTGGTAAAATACTTGGAGTCTCCCTGCACCCCGGCAGCCGTTACCCAAAATCCAACGCCATCTGTATTTTTTTTATACGGGTCAAAATTCACTTCAAACCAGTCCGTATTTTGCCAGCTATCCCGTAGGGAAAGATCCCGCAGGATACTATCACCGGAAACATCATAAAGCGTAGCTCCTACATATATGGCTGTATTATCATATAAAATTCTGACTTCTGTCCGCTTGGAAGCCGGTTGCCCCACATTGGGTTCCCGCTGGGTAAAATCCGTGGCGATTTGCGCCTTGGACCAGACGGCCTCATCCAGCTCTCCGTCTATTTGGATCGGAACCTGAATGCGCATTGCTTCCAACGATTTTTTTATACCTTGCTGACCACTTTGGGCATTCAAAAAAGAAATACCCAAACAGCAGAAGGCAATGAACAGCCATTTTTTCATGAGGAATGATTTATTATAACCCGGGGAAGAATAGTTATATATGTTATTTTATTAAAATATACTTCTTACTGGATTATACGTGATTACAAGTTGTTTAGTTCCTTACGGAACAGAAAATTTTATCTACAAACGATGGTCATTTTGGGACTAAAAATCAAGACTAAGGACAAGGCAATATTTAAGAGGTTGCACATCCTTGAATTTTAGATCAAATTTTAACTATTGTTAATGTCTTTTTTAAATTAC
>JAHDCK010000031.1 GCA_020629915.1 Saprospiraceae bacterium | reverse complement strand
CGTTGCTTCTCTACCCGCGCAGAAATAAAAATACTTATTTCATATAAAATATAAAGCGGAATAGCAATCATAAATTGCGTCACCACATCCGGCGGCGTGATCATTGCCGCCAGCATTAAAATTATAATAAAAGAATGTTTGCGATAGGTGCGCATAAATTCCGGCGTGACTAGTCCCAGTTTAGAAAAGAAATATACGACAATAGGCAATTCAAAAATCATCCCTGCGGGTAGTACAAACATCACCATGTAATTGACGAAGGAAGCCATTTGCGGATTGTTGGTGACATGCGGCAAGGTGTAGCCGCCCAAAAAATTGACGGCAAAAGGCGCGATGATAAAATACCCGAAAAGAATACCCAGAAAAAACAAGAAAGAACATATAAAAACAATTCCCCGAACCGTTTTGCGCTCTTCATCATAAAGCCCCGGACGAATAAATTTCCAAAATTCATAAAAGACATAGGGAAAAGATATAATGAATCCTAGTATAAATGAAACTTTTATGTGTAAAATAAAGGCTTCTCCAAAGTTAACCGTTTGAGCAGAAACTGTAACGGGTTTCAGGCAAAGCATGTCTCCCAGACCAATGGAATTAGAAAGGTTACACATCCAGCCGTAAGTTGGGAATCCTTCGTGTGTAGGGCCGAGGATGATCGTTCCAAAAACAAAATCCTTGAGGAAAAACAACACAATGCCAACTCCTCCAATCGCAATGAGTCCCCGAATGATATGCCAGCGCAACTCTTCGAGGTGCTCCAGAAAGCTCATTTCTTTTTCACCATCCGGACGATAATCCGGGCTATCCACATCTATTTGATCCAGCGGCATATTTTAAAAATAAATATTAACGAATGGGGCAGGTGAATTTTCCTTGTATAATAATTGGGATGGATTGTTCTGTCACCATCCGCTCCGTGATATTGGAAACATAAGCCAGAGAACCATTCAGGGTTTCTCCTTTTTTAAATTCACTTTTATCCAATATTAAATTTAGGTCAGTTTCTAAATTATTGGAAAGATACGTCACTTTCCCCATAGGATTCAAAGGACGATAATTATACTTCCCTGAATATTCGCCTTCATTCAAAACCTGAATTTCCAGTCCAATCGTCGAAGACTTAGCACCCGGTTTTATATGATTTCTAATATAAATATGTAGTTTGCCCATTCTATAAACACAACTGCAATTCAAATCTTGATCCAGCTCTTTAGAAATACTCACTCGGGGCACCTCTCCTTCCGGATTTTTTAAATCCCGGACAATGTAATTCCCAATTTTATCGGCTATTCTTTTACTGACTAATTGTTGTGTTTCCGAGCGAGGCATCACCCGAAATACTTTGCCATTCGTCAGTAAAACTGTTTGACCTCCAGGGTAAAACCATTTTTCAGGAAACCCTTTTTCTTTTTGTGTAGGTTGCCCGATTTTATTGACCATCTCCTGCACATCCAGCCCCGGCTGGATATCCGAAAAATCAATGGAGTTGTCCTCACAGCTCCCCAGTATGAAAATCAGAGCGAGGAATATTCCGAAAATAGAATTTTTATTCATATTAAAATTAAGGGTTATTTTGATATAATTTGATACAATTGATCCAGATTAGGATTTAAAATAATTTCCGTTCTGCGGTTCAATGCTTTTCCCTCTTTAGTCGTATTTGGACCAACGGGAAAATGCTCCCCACGACCCGAAGCTGTTATCCGTTTGGCATCAATGCCACTTTTTACTAATTCCTTTACAACAGAGGCGGCTCGTCCTACGCTCAAATCCCAGTTCGCCTCATCGCTTCCATCCGCATCTGTATGGCCTTCCACATTGATTTGAATATCGGGGTCAGACATCAATGCTCCAGCCAGCTTAGCAATGGCTCCTTTTCCTTTGTTGTCCAGTACTTTGCTTCCCGGAGCGAACAGTAATTCCTGACTTAAAGAAACATAAATTTTTCCGCCACGCTCATTTACGGTGAGTTCATTAGAACTAAATCCCCTAAGTGCCTGATTCACGCTGTTCTTCAACGCACGGGTTTGTTCCTCTTGCTTGGCCAATACCGCTTCGAGTTCCTTTACCCTTTTTTCTCTTTCCTGCAAATCAGTCGTGAGTCTTGCTGTTGCACTGGACTCTTCCTCCAACTGCGCATTTTTTTCTTCCAGAGATTTTTTAAGGTTGGCAATTTCTGTTTTTTGGTCAGCCAGGGCGCCTTCCATTTGGCGTATCTCAATGATCTTTTTATCCAACTCCATCGTTTTGATAGCAATCTGCTCCGTCAGTTCTTTCTTTGCAGAAGAAGAGGAAGAGACGACAGAGTTGTTTTGGTTGATCATTTTTTCATATAATTTATTTAAGTCCTCATTAGCCTTTTCCAGTCTTTCGTATCTTTTTCTTTCCAGTTCCAAATCTCTTGCATTGGCTTCGGCATCCACTTCCAGTCCCTTGATTCTATCCTTCAATTCCTTATTTTCCTGTTCAAAAGAAACATTTTTCCCTTTGTATCGGGCAAAGTCCTTTTCCAGTTGAACTTTTTCTTCCTGAAGTATTCGATACTTTCTATTGGCTACGCAGGAGAAAAAAAAGGGAAGGGTTAAGAAGAGTATCCAAGTGTAATTTTTCATAGAAGGTGTAAAATAGGTTGGGTGAATTTTATATGTATTTTTATTTGATTTTATAAATTATACGTTGCAAATATACCGTATTCTTTCATTTGCTATTATATAAAACAGAGAAACGTTGAATGGGTTTTATCAAATAAAAAAAACAGGGTAGATTAAATATTTGTCATATAGCCAGTTAATTGTTATTTTTAAGGCAGTATTCTACTTCAACCACTATCTGTACCTAACTTTTACCACATTATATATTTTTCCTTTTAAATGATCGAAAGGTCAAATCAACACTTTTTTTAAATTAAAACCACCAAAAATGAAAAAAACCTTTACCCTCCTCGCTGTATTTCTATTTGTAGTATTTACAGTAAACGCACAAAACAACGGGAATAAAATTTCCCAATGGTTAGAAACCCAAAAAACAACTCCGGCTATTTCAGCTTCCCTTTTAAAATCTGCTAGTACAACTGTAGCCAAAAAAGCAGCATTGCAGAATAGCGTCAGCGACTTTCATTTGTTGAGTCTGGACGGAACAGCCCTAAAAAGTACCATTAATCAGGCTCCTCGTGTTTTAGAGCTAAGAATTCCGGTTTCTGATACAGAAACTATGACCCTGGAACTTGCCAAAGCAAAAGTTTTTTCAGACGACTTTGAATTAAAAACGACTTCCGGTCTTCACCCTATCCCTCAAGCTGTTTTTTATCGTGGAATTATCAAAGGAGATAACAATTCCATTGTATCTGTTAGCCTTTTTGAAGGAGAACTAATGGGTGTTATTACCAATAAAAAGGGAAATTATAACCTCGGTAAATTGGAAGATGGCTCTGGAGATTATATTTACTACAACGACCGGGATCTCAAAGCAAATAACCATTTTCAATGTCATACCCCCGATGATGCTTTTGAAATTGCCCCGGAGGTTTTTGAAAAAGCAGCCATCGGAGATGCTTGCAGAATTGTAAAATTATATTGGGAAACAGATCATGATCTTTATGTCGATAAAGGGTCTTCCGTTGCCACGACAACAACCTGGATTACAAATGTTTTCAATCAGATGGCTGCCCTTTATGCTAATGATGGCATTCTGGTAGAATTGTCCGGACTTCTGGTTTGGGACTCTGCTGACGGATATGCTGAAACCAGCAGTGGTGATGCCCTCGATGCTTTTCAGGCCGCATGGAATGGGATGAGTGATGCTTTCAATGGAGATTTAGCACACCTGGTAGCCCTTGACAATAATGGTAATGGTGGGTTAGCTTACAGAGGTGTTTTATGCAGCAGAGCTTCAGCTTATGCTTACAGCGAAATTGATAATACATTTAATAATATCCCCACTTATTCCTGGACCATAGAGGTGTTGGCTCACGAAATCGGTCATAACCTTGGTTCTCCACATACGCATGGATGCTACTGGAATGGAACAAATACACCTATTGATGATTGTGGTAGCGAATATTTCGTCAATAATGGAGTAGATGATGATGAGGATGGAACAATTGATAACTTATCGGATGCAAAAGAAGCCGTCTCTGGTACAAATGGCCCTTGTTTTGATGATGTGGCCAATATAATACCGGCTGGTGGAGGAACAATTATGAGCTACTGCCACCTTCGCTCAGTAGGTATTAATTTTAGTCTGGGTTTTGGTACACAACCTACGAATCTTATCCTTACTGAAATAAATGATGCCACTTGTCTGGAACGCTCCGTCGGTCTGGAAGCGGATGTAACGGATATTTGTTCACCAGCAACAGGAACAATTGATTTAACAGTAGATGGGGGAACAGCTACATATACTTATGCCTGGTCTCCCGGAGGACAAACGACTGAAGACCTCACAGGGCTGGCCGCAGCGGGAACCCATACCGTAGTCGTTACAGATGCCAACGGCTGTACAAATGAAATTACAAAGGATGTAAAAATAAATTCCGACCCAGGCGATAGCGATGGAGCTACACAGTGTTTTTCTGTAGATTATACCTTAGGTTTATCTGCTATCGGAACTAGTATCCTTGGAGATGAGGTAGTGGGTTGGTGGATCACCGGGAGTAGTCCTATTTCTTCCACAGTGACAGATCAGACGACACTAGATGCTAACCTGCCCGGAAGTGTCGGTGGAATTATTTCAGGAGCCTCTCCCAACTTAGTTTATGAATCAACCACGGGTTCAGAACTGGATATTAGTGTCATTTGCGCCAATCTGACGCCCGGGGTAACCTATTATGCCACACCTTTTGTCTCCAAAGATGATGCAGCAGCGCCAACGGAATATAGCGCCGCAATAGCAGGACAGGCGAATATCAGCCCAACGGTGAATAACCTGGAAGTGGATGTGTTCCAACTGCCCACTACTGCTAATCTGGATAAAGTTTGTATTACACTTGATTATAATGCCTGTGAAGGATTTGGTACCTTAAATGATATGGATATTTCCATAGAAGGCCCAGATGGTACGGTAGTAGTGATGGAAAGCTTTTTTGCAGGAGCGACAAATGGTTCTACGCCTATTACCTATGATTTTTGCTTTGTGGATGACGGAAGTGGGTTCTCAGGAGCTAGTTCTACAGGCTGTAATGCTTCTTGTCTTACAGGAGATGTAGAGAGTGAGAACTCTTTCGCTGCTTTTGATGCATTAGATCCCAATGGTACATGGACAGTTATATTTAATGATGATTTTAATGCTTCCTTTTATCCTTGTAATATTGATGTTTCTTTAGAATTTGATGAGGCTTCCCTGCCCATTGTATTTCCGGCTCCTGAGTATTCGGACTGCCTATTCGGTACTCCGGTTCCATTCGAATGCGATGGAGGTTGCCCGGTTCCTGTTGAGTTATTGTCTTTTACAGGTCAGCGCAACAAATCTGTGGTAGAATTGAACTGGAAAACAGCCTCTGAAATTAATAGTGATTTCTTTGAAGTACAGCGTTCTTCCAATGGGAAAGATTTTGATGTGATAGGGGTGGTCGAAGCAGCTGGAAATTCTATCCGACCACTGGATTATACCCTTACAGATGAAGAACCGTACAAAGGGTTGAATTATTATCGCCTACGCATGGTTGATCGCGATGGTACTTTTGAATATTCTAAAACTGTTCAGGTTGGGTTTAATGATGAAGGAGTTATGTCTATCTTCCCCGTTCCTGTTAGCGAAAACAGTTTTATTTTACAATATGATTCCAAAGAAAATGCCCCTCTAAATATTCAGATATTTGACTTAGCCGGGAAATTGATGTTTACCGATCAGCGGGATTTATTCAAAGGAGTAAATGATATTGAAATAGACGTAGCAGCTCTTTCTACAGGCATGTATTTTATTAAAACTCAAAAAAATGGTTTAATTCAAACAACAGAGCTTGTTGTTATAAAATAAATTATTAAAAAAAACAGTCATTCATATTTAATGAATGACTGTTTTTTTATTATTTGCTTTCAAAACTTTCAAGAAATATTGAAAATTAAAAAATTTCCACTTAACTTGTTACTATTGTAGTTTGTAAAGTGTAAAGAAAGAAATGGATATTATACCAATACATCAATGGGGATTGTCTATAGAAGGAAAGTGGCCTTTGGTGATTTCAGGCCCTTGTAGTGCAGAGACAGAAGAACAGGTGATGGCTAGTTGTGAAGGCGTGGCAAATCAGGGCGCTCATATTTTAAGGGCTGGAATATGGAAACCCAGAACCCGTCCCAATTCATTTGAAGGTGTGGGAAAGCCAGCCTTGCCCTGGATTGTGGAAGCAGGAAGAAGGACGGGCTTGCCGGTTATGGTGGAAGTGGCTAATGCCAGTCATGTGGAAGCTGCGCTAAAATATGACATTGATATTTTCTGGATAGGAGCCAGGACAACTGTTAATCCCTTTGCTGTGCAGGAGGTGGCGGATGCTTTATGGGGGACCGATAAACCACTTTTTATTAAAAATCCAATTAACCCTGATCTTGAGTTATGGATAGGAGCGATTGAACGGTTTTATAATGCAGGACTAAAAAAATTAGCAGGGATTCACCGTGGCTTCTCCCTTTCCAATTCAGCTCCGTACCGCAATCGGCCCAAGTGGGAAATTCCTATCGAACTCAAACGGCGCCTTCCCGGGTTTCAGGTGATTTGTGATCCCAGCCATATCTGTGGAAAAAGGGAATTGCTGGCAGAGGTAGCCCAACAGGCCCTGGATTTGGATTTTGAAGGATTAATGCTGGAAGCACATATTGATCCATTGAATGCCTGGAGCGATGCTGCCCAGCAAGTAACGCCGGATGGATTAGGTAAAATTCTAAAAAACCTGATAAAACGGGACCACACTATTTCTGATCCGGAAGTTGTGGCCTCTCTTGAAAATCTTCGGGAAAAAATTGATGAAGCAGATGCCCAAATTATGAAGGCTCTGGCTCTTCGTATGCAAATTGCTCGTAAAATCGGATATTATAAAAAAGAAAATAATATAGGAATACTGCAAATGAAGCGATGGATGGAGATTTTTTCCACCCGAAAAGCAATGGCCAAAAAAGGGCAACTATCCGATACCTTTGCAGAAACTTTTCTACAAGCCGTACACAAAGAATCCATTAAGCAACAGACAGAAGTAATGAATGAAGAAAATGCTTCCCTAAAAGAGAAGGAATAATGGCTTTATGCTTTTTCTTCTTTTTCATGCTTCCAGTTGGCACCGTACTGCTCAACTAAAATATTGTCAAAATAATCGGATTTTTCAAATAAATTTTTAAGTAATATTTCTCCTGTTTCATGATTGAGATAACGATCGTAAATCACCAATGAAAGGACAATGTCCTGCTGCCGAATACTAAAGGTCAAGCCTTCGATAGTATTATTTTGGCGAAGCATATATTCATAAATAGGTTTGATATCTCGTTTGGGCAGGGTACACAAATAAGCATCTCCGATAATCATCCCCATTTTTTCATAATATATAATATGAATTTTGGCACTCCCTTGAAGAATTTCCCAGGCATTGGGGCCCCGACGGGCCAGCGTGATATCATGTCCGGCCTTAGTGATCAAATCTTCAAGTGTTTTGGCAACGCCAGAAGGTTGGTAATCTTCTACGTCCGAAGGGAGTTCTACCTTTGCGCCACAGTGTGGGCAATACCCTGCATCAACGTTGGATTCATAAACTACATTTTGGCAGGAACTACATCGGGTGCCTACTTCATCGCCGGGTTGGGCTTTGTAATCTGTAATAGCAGATTTTAAATAATCAACCTGTAGAGCAAAGCCGATATTATTGGCATTTTGATAAATAGAAGTATTGATACCAATGACTTTCCCGGCATCATTTATAAGCGGGCCTCCACTATTACCCGGATTGATAGCCGCATCGGTCTGAACATATTTTAGATTAGCAGGCTCCATGAGGCGGTGGGCATTGGATACGATTCCCTGTGTGATGGTATATTTTAACCCCATTGGGTGACCAACGGCAACTACTGGCTCGCCATCTTTTACTGTTTCAGAATCACCTAATTCTACTGGCGGGAGTTGACTCATCTCTTCTGACGGAGCCAGGAAAGCAATATCGAATTTTGGGTCGGTAAAGATGACCTTAGTAATAGCTTTTTCAATATCTTCTCCATCGATAACTACTTCCTTGTTGCCACGTACGACGTGTTCATTAGTGATAATCAAGCCTTGTGCCTTTACATAGAAACCCGTTCCGGTACTATAAGGTGTAGCAATTTGAACCACGACATTTTTATATAAATCTATAGCTTCGTTCATGTTATAATTTGGTTTAGCTGGCTTTGATAACTTTCATATTGCGAATCATAATCATATAACTCTTGGCAAATTCTACCAAAGAGTCAAAATTTAAGGTTCCCATATCGGGGTTAAGGTCTGGAAATTGTTCCCGGTTTGATTTTACAATATCTTTGATTTCATCCTTGATTTCTCCTTTGTCCAATTTCTTCTTCACCGGGTCGTAGTAATTAAAAGTGAACCCTAAAGCACTAAAGAATTCCGGCTCTGTAATTTCATAAAATAAATGAAACAACTCCCGAACGGGTTGAGGAACTGCATAATAAAAAGTGCTGTACCCGGCAATATAGCCCGGGACAGAAAGTGCGATCTCATCATGACCATTATCCTTATACCAGTCCATATTAGGCAGTTCGTGATCGATCATGCCCTGAATTCTTTCGTGGTTGGTAGAGGAAGTAATACCAAAAGTAGAGGTAACGCGATAAAGTTCTTTAAAAACCTCTTCTTTGCTTCGTTCCAGAATTTTTTCAAAATTTTTCTGGATAAAAATATTTTTTTCACGAGGCGGTTTATTGTCTTTGGCAAAGTAGGAGTGATGGTTTTTCTCAAGCATTTCCATTACGGCCCCTTCTGGCTTGAGCAAGTAATCTAATTTATAAGTGAGACCTAACCAAAGGTAAGCCATCCCGCCGGCATATTTGTCTTTGTCCAGTTTGCCTGAATTTACATAATCAAGGGTTTGTTTTATCTGTTGAGTCAAATAATTGAACTTCACTTCTTTTTCAGGGGCGGCTAGTTCTTTTATATGGCTGTTATTGACGGGATGCACCATTGGAAATTTATCCAATAATAAATCATCCTGCTTGTCGGCATTGGTGGCTACCTCTTTGAGGGCGTAATATAGTTTGTAAGGAGAGCCATCGAGGGCGGAGGTATCAAATTTTATTAAAGCATCATCGTTGTTGGCCAGGGCAAGGCGGCTGTGGCGCAGCAAGTAATTTTTTTCAAGCAATTGTCGCATGAATCCAACATTTAAGCTGTCGCATTTTACAATAACAGACTCGGCCGTTACCTTTTCTGCTGTAGCCACACCGGTTACTTTTTTTGACCCTTGTAAAATTTCAAAGTGGATGGCATCCTCTTTTCTCTCAAATGAGACATTTTGTTCGCTGGGATCGGCCAGGTAAGCAAAGAAGGCTTCATAAGCTGCAAGTGGATCCCCTGCCTCAAATTTTTCAATGGCGAGATCCCAGTTTTTATAATTTTCTTTGGCTTTATAAGAATCGCTGTAACGGCCAAACCGCACATCGGGTTGTTTCTCTTTTTTTGAAGTACCAAATAAACGGTCGAATAATCCCATTTAATGTATTTTTCTAATTATGATTGAATCGGTTGAATGTGAAAAGAAACTCAATATACTACTTTGAGTGGAAAGTGTAAAAGAGGAGGATAAAATATAATAAAAAAACCTATTCTGCATCAGAATAGGTTTTTTTAATTTAATGATTTTTTTAATTGTAAAAGTAAATCCTAAAAAAATAAACGTAGGAATTAGGCTTAATTTTTAAGATGAGTCGGCACATTAATGGCTTCTACTTTATTAGGTATAATTTGTCCGCTGGAATCTAATATGGCAATGACAACCCGGCGATTGAGTTGTCTTCCATCAGGAGCATCCTGACCATTAGTCATTTGATTTTTGGCAACTGGGTCCGCCTCTCCAAAATATCTGGTTTTTATTCTGGAAGGGGAGAGCCCTTTACCAATCAGATAGTCCTGAGCTGCCCGGACTCTTCTTTGAGCCAGAGCCTGATTGTACTCATCACTTCCTTTAGAGTCCGTATGGCCGTGTAATTCTGTTGTAAAGGAAGGATTATTTTGTAAGATTCTAAGTAAAACATCCAGTTCATTGATGGATTTGTCCCGGAGGAAGGATTTGTCAAAATCAAAGAAAATATTGCGCAAATACAAATTGTCTTTGACCTCTTTAACAAAAGTGGTTTTTACATTAGAAATATTGCAGGGTGCGCTACAAAGCCTTCGTTGTTCTTCCAAATCAATAACCAAGGCATTATTGAACCCCTGCCTCATCATTTTTTCACGGACGACATCCGCTTCTTCCTGAGTTTCCCAAGAGCCAAGGAAGTACCGGGTGATTAAATTTTGATCCATTTGATGATAGATACCTTCCGTTCCTTCGTAATTTTGAAAATAAGATAAAGGCACGGCATCAACGTAAGCTGCAACCTGGACAATGTAGTTTTTTTGTGCCCAAAGAGAAACTGAGGCAAGGCACAGGAAAAGTAAGGTAATGGTTTTTTGCATGGTATAATTTATTTTAGTGTGAAATATATGTGTTAATAAAATTGATAAGAATTTGCTTATGCAGGGGATTCTAAAATTAAAAACTTCTCTGCATTTTATAAAAAAAAAATAAAAAAATGTCAGCAAACACAAATATACATGGATTGAAAAAAATGAAAAGGATCGGCTCATTCGTCATATTCAGGACAACGAGGTATTTTAAATAATAGGCAATTTTGGGACATAAAATGAATACACTTAAAAACATATTTAGCAGTTTTTACTGGAAGATATCTGTGGCGTTTTTGTTTTGCCTGTTGGTGTTGGGGGTGGCCTATGCAATTATTACAGCCTATTCAGCTGAAATGCATTTTATAGAGTCCAACCAACGCCTGCATAAAGACCTGGCCGGGCACATTGCCGAAGATGTAAAACCGCTTATCGGTGGAGAGGTTCAGGATAAAGCGGTAGAGGATATACTTCATTCTATGATGGTGATAAATCCGGGAGTGGAGGTTTATTTGCTGGATGCTGCGGGCAAAATCCTTCATTTTGTCGCTCCTGACAAAAAAGACCTGAAGTTGAAGCATGTGCCTTTGGAGCCCTTAAAAACTTTTATTGCCAGCAATGGAAATGAGTGCATTCTGGGACATGATCCGCGAAATGAAGGATGTTATAAAGCCTTTTCTGCTGCACCAATCCTTGAAAATGAAGCATTGACGGGTTATGTTTATGTTGTATTGGCTAGTGAAGAATATGACTCTGTTGCACAAATGTTTATGACGAGTTATATGCTACGGGTAGGTATTGGAACATTCTTTTTGACTTTGTTAGGTGCTTTTCTATTGGGTTTGTTTTTAATATGGTATCTCACCCGAACTTTGCGGGATGTAAGTGAAACTGTCCAGCGTTTTGGAGAAGGAAAGCTGGATGCCCGATTGGCTAAAACGGATACAGAGTTTGCGGGGCTTTCTAATACATTTAATAAAATGGCGGATACTATAGTTGCCAATATGGAGGCCAGAAAGAATATGGAAAAACTCCGAAGGGAATTGATTGGAAATGTCTCTCATGATTTGCGAACACCCATTACGGTGATATCGGGGTACGTGGAAACTTTAATGATGAAAAAAGAGCATTTGACGGAAGAAGAACAGCATCAGTATATTGAGGTGATTTCCAAAACAACTCAGGATATGGAAAAATTAGTTGGACAACTCTTCGAGTTGTCCAAGCTGGATGCACGGCAGGTGGAACCCAAGATGGATCCGTTTTTTATTGCAGAAGTAGCCCAGGATGTATTTTTGAAATATAAAATAATTGCAGAGGAAAAAGGGATAAGCTTGTCTCTGGATATGCCAAAAGATGTCCCGATGGTCAGAGGAGATATTAGTCTTCTGGAGCGCGTTGTTCAAAATTTATTGGATAATGCTATTAAGTTTACACCAAAGGGAGGCACGGTAAAGATTTGGTTAAAGATTTTGAAGGAGGAGGTTTGTTTTAAAATAACAGACACAGGTCCCGGGATATCTAAAGAGGAACAGGAGCATATATTTGAGCGGTATTACCGGGCTGAGGGGCCAAAAAAAGGGGGTGGTTTGGGCTTGGCTATTGCAAAAAAAATACTCGATCTGCACGAAGTAAATATAATCCTCGACAGCACACCTGGGAAAGGTACTACATTTCGTTTTGAATTACCCATTTATATCCAATCAACCATAGAAATTTAAAAAAGATTAACAAAAAGTTGCATTCAAACAATTAATGTTTTAAATTGCAACAAAAATGTTGACTGTTTAAATTTAGAAATTATGATTGGCAAAGACAGAATTGAACTCAATAAGCGGTTTATTGAAGTATTTAAGCTCCTTCAGGAAAAGGGTAAAATTGTAAAAAATAATCAAGCAAGAGGTTTGTCTGCCTTTGCAGAAACTGTTCTGGGTTCCAGAAGGTATGGTCATATTGTAAGAAAGTGGTTAAGGGAAGAGCGTTTTCTTGATTATAAACATGCAAGAACCATCTGTCGGGAATTTGATGTAAGTGAAAGTTTTTTACTCGATGGGGTTGGAGACCCTTTTGAGTACCGGGCAAGACACAAGTCGGATGCAGCGGAGAGTTTGAGTGAAGGAAACATCATTCACTCTAATGCAATTGTTGCAAATGCAGGAGTTTCAGTGGATGTCGGGCATTTTATGGCTGGAGCAGAGAAGTTGAATTATTTTATTCCAGGGATTTCGGGGCAACTATTTTCCTTTGAGGTAAGGGGTAACAGTATGTATCCTAAGATAAATGAGGGAGATGTAGTGATTTGTACCAAAGTGCAATCCATTGAGCAGGTGAAGGATAATGAAATATATGCTGTGAATATAGGCGGCTCACTTTGGGTGAAATATGTTAAAAAATTATCTGATAAATTTGGCAGAGTTCGACGGCTGAAGCTCATTTCTGAAAATCACATGGAGCATGATCCTTTCGAGGAAGATGTGAATAATCATACCCGGCTGTATAAAGTGGTGCGCTTGATTTGCGGAATATAGGTGGTGCCTTTTTACGGGATATTTTAACAAAAATATCCCGTAAAAAGGCAAACAAAAAATTTTAAAAAAATCAAAAATAAATTTGTGTTTTAAACGAAAATGTTTTATCTTGTGTTTAGATTGTTAAAGAGGAATATCTATGAAATCCATCAATCGAAACAAATTGAATGAACGTTTTGTCCAGGTGTATGAACAACTCCTAATAAAAGGGGAGATTGTAAAGCATAACCGTAAAAAGAGCAAAACAGCTTTTGCTGGTAAGCTGGATACAAAAGGACATATTGTAGATAAGTGGTTGACTGGCGAGCGGAAGATTACATTTGAACAAGCTAAAAAATTGTGTGCTCACTATGGGGTTAGTGAAGCGTTTATGTTTCAAGGGATAGGAAAGCCGTTTGAAAGAAAGCGGCTTCCTGATCCTGAAGAACGAATAAAAAATTTATTAGGTATTAATTTTTCTCCAAATATTTTATTTACCAATGTAGAAGCGTTTTCGAGTAATACTATCGGCGTTGACCTTTGGGAAGAAAACGAACGGTTTCGCATCCCGGGGCTAAATGGAGACTTAGTTGCTTTTTATATAAATGGAAAAAGCATGTGCCCGACAGTTAATGCAGGGGATATGGTTATTTGTAGTCCTTTAGAAAGCACAAATCAAATGAACGATGATGAAGTGTATGCCATTGTAACAAATCAGTCCGTTTGGGTGAAGAGGATTCAGCGATGTTTTGATCGGCATGGGCGTTGGACACACTTAAAATTGATTTCTGATAATTTTGAAGAATTTGATCCATTCCTTTTAGAAGTGGGAGAGGTTCGTAAAATGCTTAGGGTTATCCGACGGCTAACGGGTTTAGAACCTCCTCGTTTATAATTTAACTTTATATGAAATATCATGTTTTGAGAAAGAGCTCTGTTCAAATTATTGGAATGGAGTTCAGGGCAAATAGTGCCCAGAGTGTTCCAAATATTGCTTCTTGCTGGGCGGCCTTTTGGAAAAGTGAAGCAGTTGACCAACTGCTTCATCAATCGAGCCAAGAGAAAGTGGGTTTTTATGTTGATTATGAAAAAGGAGAGAAAGCCCCGTGTTCCATCTTTATTGGATGTGAAGTTGGAGTATTGGCTAATGTCCCGACGGGAATGATTTCAAAAACGCTTCCGGCAACAGCTTACGCCGTTTATCAGCCAGAACAAAGCAAAATGACAAAGCAAAATTTGAGGAGAAAAAGAGTTTCTGTTACTCAACCAGTATCCGGAGCATATAGTTTTCAACTTGAACAAAAAACAAACCAAAAAAAACCCGGAAAATTATCTATTTATATTGCAATAAAATAAATGTGTAATTCAAAAAATTAAAAAATCTTACCATTTCCAATCTTTTCTTATAGCCATAATTATTAATGTGTGTGGTACTCATTAGTGGTCAAAACGCAGCCGAAGGCTGCGTTTTTTGTTTGTACAAAGTCAAATTTTAAAAAAAATAAAAACAACAAGGCAAATGATCAAAACAGGTCATTTAATGAATGAGTAATAACCCACACTAAATAAGTCCTCCTATATTCGTTGTGAAATATACCAAATCAAAAAATCTAAGCTTTACTGTCCGGGATCAAAGTGTTATTTTAGCGTTTTAAAAGCAGGCAATAACGCCATCTAAAATATTAGAAAAAAATATTTTAATGTCAGTAGAGATAAAAGATCTGACCAAAATTTATGGAAACCAGCGAGCTATTGATTCCATTTCCTTTGAAGCAAAAAAAGGAGAGATTCTTGGATTTCTGGGACCAAATGGAGCAGGGAAAACAACAACAATGAAAATAATCACCTGCTTTATACCTCAAAATGAGGGAGAAGCGAAGGTCTGTGGATTTGATACCCGTACGCAAACCATGGAAGTCAGGAGGAGAATCGGATATTTGCCTGAGCATAATCCGCTATATAAAGAAATGTATGTCCGGGAATATTTGGGCTTTGTAGCTGGATTGCATAAAGTGAGTGACAAGAAAAAAAGAGTAGCTGAAATGATCGACCTGACTGGGTTGCAAAAGGAGCAAAACAAACCCATAAAGGCTCTTTCTAAGGGGTATCGACAAAGAGTAGGACTAGCTCAGGCCATGATACATGACCCTGAGGTGTTGATTTTGGATGAGCCGACTTCCGGGCTGGATCCTAATCAACTATCAGAAATCAGGCAGGTCATAAAAAAGCTGGGAGAGGAAAAAACTGTTATTCTCTCTACTCATATAATGCAGGAGGTTCAGGCATTGTGCGACAGGGTTTTGATCATCAACAATGGAAAATTAGTGGCAAACGATAGTATAGATAGTTTAAAGCAGCGAGTTAAGGGAGAAATTCAGGTTGAGGTAGAATTTTTGGAATCTGCAAAAAAAGAATATTTAGAAAAAATAAAATGGGTGACCTCGGTGAAATCTTTAGGAGGAAACAGATGGGCACTGACCAGCAACCAGGAAGTGGATATCCGTCCGCAGATTTTCAAGCATGCAATTTCTCAGAATTTAACTTTGGTAGAAATGAACCGCACTAATCTGAGTGTAGAGGATGTCTTTCAAAAACTCACAAAAAATTAAAACTAAGTGATTCATATATTTTTAAAGGAAATTAATTCGTTTTTTAGTTCATTGATTGGATATATTGTTATAGGTGTTTTTTTGATAACACTGGGGTTATTCCTTTGGGTGTTTCCAGAAACGAGTTTATTGGAATACGGATACGCTACTTTATTTCCATTCTTTTCAATGACCCCATTAGTATTTATCTTTTTAATTCCAGCCATTACCATGCGCTCGTTTGCCGAAGAAAATCAAAATGGAACAATAGAATTACTGGCCACAAAACCATTGACAGATTGGGATATTATTTTAGGAAAATATTTCGCATGCTGGGCTTTGGTAATCTTTGCTTTATTGCCAACTATTCTATATTATATAACAATATATCAATTGGGTTCCCCAATTGGTAACCTGGATTCAGGAGCCACCATGGGTTCCTATTTTGGATTGATATTTTTGGCCGGGGCATTTGTAGCAATGGGTCTCTTTGCATCCTCTCTAACGACGAGCCAAATCGTGGCATTTATATTAGGTGTTTTTTTATGTTTCTTTTTCTTTTTAGCGTTTGATTATTTCAGTGTTATGAATGTATTTTTTGGAATTGCAGATGTCATCCAAAGTTTTGGTATAAATGCACATTACGAATCTATCAGCAAAGGAATTTTAGATACAAGAGATGTGATATATTTCGTTTCTTTTATTGTTATTTTTATAATATTAACTTTTTTATCTGTCTCAAAAAGAAAATGGACTTAGTATAGGTATAAGTATTTTATATGAAACAAAAATCAAATAAAACGGGAGTCATTATCAATTCACTAATGGTGATTGGTATTCTGGTTTTTTTAAATATAATTGGAAATTATTACTATGATAATTATGATTTGACCGAAGATAAAAGGTACACAATAGCAGAACCAACAAAAAATTTGCTAGAGGATTTAACGGAGACCGTAACGATTACAGTCTATTTGGAAGGGGGAGAGTTTCCACCCGGATTTAAAAGATTGCAAACAGCAACAAAGGATCTTCTGGCGGAGTTTCGTTCTATCTCAAAAAATGTTCGGTATACATTTGAAGATCCACTAGAAGGCCCAGTTGAAGAAATAAACAAGAAAAGAAAAATTCTGGTGGAACGAGGGTTGACACCAGTTAACTTACAGGTAGTCAATAGCAATGAAAAATCTGAAAAAATAATATTTCCGGGAGCAATAATATATTATAAGAATCAAAGCATTCCTGTACTGCTTTTGGAAAATGAAATTCCGGGGATGCCAAAGGAACAGGTGCTGAATAATTCCGTGGGATTATTGGAGTACAAGTTTGCGAATGCTATCCAAAAAGTGCAAACCAAATTCAAACCTATCATAGCTTACACACAGGGGCATGGAGAATTGGCTCCGCTCGAAACAGCAGATTTGGATGAGTCACTTCGTCAATATTATCGGGTAGCGAGAATTAATCTGGATACACTGATTCAGATTCCAACAAACGTGAAAGTCCTGGTAGTGGCCAGGCCACAGGTGCCCTTTCCAGACAAACATAAATTTATTATTGATCAATATGTGATGAATGGGGGAAAGGTGATTTGGGCAGTGAATACCTTAAGAGTGGATTTGGATAGTTTGAGAAAGGCTCCGACGTATGTTCCTTTTCCGTATAAATTAGAATTGGATGATATGCTGTTTAAGTATGGGGCAAGAATCAATACAAACCTTATTTTAGATTTGGAGTGTACGCCTATTCCACAGGTAGTAGGGATGTTAGGAACCGGGCCTCAATTTGAAATGAAGCCCTATTATTATCATCCAATTGTTGTTCCTTCAGCCCAACACCCCATCAGTAAAAATTTGGACAGGGTCAACTTATTGTTTGCTTCGACAATTGATACGGTTGAGACAAAATCAAATATTAAAAAAACACCTATTTTAACTTCGTCAGCGAAAAGCAGGATGCAATTTGCTCCGGTTACATTAAATTTGGAAATCCTTAGGTATGCGCCGGATGAAAGTAAGTTTAATAAAAAATATCAACCACTCGCACTGATGTTGGAAGGAGAATTTGATTCAAATTATAAAAACAGGGTCTCTCCAAAAATGAAAGCAACATTGGATAAAATAAATCAGCCATTCAAAGGAAAAAGTGAAAAAAATAAAATGCTGATAATTGGCGACGGAGATATTTTGAGAAATGGATACAAGGAAGTCAATGGGAAATATACCTATAAACCCCTTGGTTTTAATGAATATGTGAAATATCGATTTGCTAATAAAGATTTTATGTTAAACGCATTTGAATATTTAATAGATGAAAATAATATAATAGCAGCAAGATCTAAGGAGGTGAAGTTGAGATTACTCAATCGTTCGAAGGCTCAAAGCGGAAAAGGGACCTGGCAGTTAGTTAATATTTTGTTGCCTGTATTGATTCTGGCACTTTTTGGTGTGGGATATAATTATATAAGAAGAAAAAAATATGCGTAATAATTAAATTTTATATTATGAATAGAGGGACTTTGATAATATTGTTGGTTTTTTTGGCTTTGGGTGCAGGGGCATTCTGGGTGATGAATCAGGAGGATAACAGCGGGGAAACCTTATACGGAGCAGATAATGAATTTGCAATAAAGAATATTGATGACATTGGAAAAATTTTTATGGTAGATAGAGATGGAAAGTCTGCTACCTTGGAAAGAAAAGGAGAAGACTGGATTGTCAATGGAAAATTTAAAGCAAGGGAAAATGCCATGAAAATGGTATTGTATACCATAAGAGATTTAAGAGTAAAATATACACCATCAAAAGCTGCGGAACCAAATATCATTAGAACGATAGCAGCGGATCAAATAAAAGTAGAAGTTTATGATAAGGCTGGAAATGCCATGAAGAAATTTTATGTAGGAAGGGTAGACCTTAAAGGAGAGGGAACGGCAATGATCATGGAAGATGCGGATCAACCCTATATGATGCACATACAAAGTTTGAAAGGAGATCTTCGTCCAAGATTTATGTTGAATGAAAAAGATTTACGAGATAATATTTTAGTAGAATTCAAGGAAGAAGATATAAAATATATGTCTGTAGAATATCCAAAACAAAAAAATAAATCCTTTATTTTGGAAAGTTCCGGTCAGGAAAAATTTGAAGCAAAACCCTTTCACGATTTAACGCCAAAGATAAATAAAAAGACAGCCCAGGGGAATATTCAGAAATATTTTTTTGATATGGGAAAAATTCACTCTGAGAGTTTTGTTTATAACGATTATCGAAAAGATTCAATAAAAACTACAACGCTTCCTTTTTGTAATATAAAAATAAAGAATGCAAAGGAGGAAGAAATCAACATGGCTATTTATCCATTTCCCCAAAACCCTAATGCAACCAGCCCGACAAATACGCCTCGCTCTGCAAAAGTTATTCAACGGTATTATATAATAAGAAGTCAGAGAGGACATGAAGACTTGCTGACGGGACAACAGCATTCTATGAAAAAATTGTTTTGGGGATACGACTTTTTCTTCTAGAAAAATAAAATATAACAAAAAAGGCCG
>JAHDCK010000470.1 GCA_020629915.1 Saprospiraceae bacterium | reverse complement strand
TAATAATTGTTTTTATTTTAATTCATAAAATTCCCTATACTTATAATCTCCGCAAAGACACCTGCAGCCGTAACTTCCGCTCCGGCACCGGGTCCACGCACAACTAATGGTCTTTCTTTATATCTTTCTGTTGTAAATACGATCATATTGTCACTTCCACTCAGGGAGTAAAAAGGGTGATTGCTATCTACTGATTTTAAGGAAATGGTCGCTTGGCCATCTTCCAGTGCGGCGATGAACCGCAGCTTTTTTCCTTCTGCATCTGCGTCACTTTGCAGTTTTTCAAAATGCTCATTATTGTTTTCAAGAGCTTCAAAAAATTCCGGAACCGTTGGCGCGTCCATGCATTCCTGTGGCAGAATGTTTTCTATTTTTACCATGTCTGCTTCAAGAGCCAGTCCGGTTTCGCGGGCGAGGATTAGGATTTTCCGGCGCACATCTAAGCCGCTGAGATCCGTCCTTGGATCGGGTTCGGTATAACCTTTTTCCTGAGCTTCTTTTACAATGTCGCTAAAAGATGTATTTGATTTAAAATTATTAAAAATAAAAGATAGCGAACCCGAGAGTACGCCTTCAATTTTTAAAATGCGATCTCCGCTAGACATTAAATTTTCCAGCGTAGATAAAACAGGTAACCCTGCACCAACATTTGTTTCATATAAAAATTTGACATTCCTTTTTTGTGCCAGTCGCTTGAGTAATTGATATTGCTCATAGCTGGAAGAGGTCGCAATTTTATTTGGAGTGGAAATAGATATACTATTATCTAATATTTTATTATAAAATTCAGAAATTTCTGCACTTGCTGTATTATCAATAAAAATACTATTCCGCAAATTCATCTCTACCATTTGATCAATGAAGTTTTCGATATTCATTAGTTCCTCACTTTGATCAATTTCGCTGCGCCAATCTGCTAAATCCAAACCTTCCTCATTGAAAGCCATTTTTTTGCTATTCGCCAAACCGACGAGTTTGATTTCCATAAGGCGATCGACTTTAAGGTATTCTGCCTGCTCCTGGATTTGCTTGAGCAATGTCCCGCCAATCAATCCCACACCCACCATAAACACATGCAAAACTTTTGCATCCGACAAGAAGAATCCTTCGTGCAATGCATTGAGTGCTTTGACTTCATCCGCCTTATGAATGACTGCAGAAATATTCAACTCGGAAGAACCCTGAGCAATCGCCACAATGTTCACCCCGTTTTTTCCCAGCGACTGAAACATCCTTCCGGCGATGCCCGGTTGGTAACGCATGTTTTCACCGATGGCAGCAATGGCCGTCAGATCCATTTCTACTTTAAGTGGTTCTACTTTATAAGTAGTTATTTCATATTCAAATTCATTCTCTACAATTCGTTTAGCCTGATCTGCATCGGAAGGAGAAACGGCAAAACTTATTGAATGCTCGGAAGAGCCCTGTGTGATCATGATCACATTGATCTTCGCTCTGGCAATAGCTCCAAACAATCGAGCCGAAATTCCGGGCACGCCAAAGAGTCCACTTCCCTGCAAGGTGAGTAAGGCCACTTCTTTGATCGAAGAAATCCCTTTGACGGGATGACCATCCGGATCGGCCTTGCGGCTGATGAGCGTTCCTTCAAACTGCGGATTAAATGTATTTCTTATATATATTGGAATATTCTTTTTTAACGCCGGTTGTATCGTCGGTGGATAAATGACCTTGGCTCCGAAGTGCGACATTTCCATCGCTTCAGAATATGTCATCGTAGGAATGGTAAATGCTTTAGGCACTTTGCGGGGATCGGCGGTCATCACACCGTCCACATCCGTCCAGATTTCTATCACTTCAGCTTTGAGTCCGGCTGCCAGTAATGCTGCTGTATAATCCGAGCCGCCCCGACCAAGCGTTGTGGTTGTATTATCAGGAGTAGAACCGATGAAACCCGTAACGACTTGTACTTTGTCTCTTTCGGAGTAATAATTATTTATTTTATCATAAGAAATAATTAAATCTACTTTCGCATCCCGGTGGTTATCATTGGTCTGGATGATTTTGCGGGCATCGAGATAGGCAGCGGGAACGCCTGTCAGATTCAAAGCATGAGAAATAATGAATGCCGAATTGCGCTCACCAAAGCTCAGGATGAAATCCATTGTTCTGTCGGATAGTTCGCGGACGAGGAAGACGCCGTGCAACAAATCATTGAGTTCCTTGAATCCCTTTTCCAATTCATATAAAATTTCTCCACGTTTATCTTCAGGGATTAAGATATTTGCCGCGTCGAGATGCCGTTTTTTAAATTTATCCAGTAATTCGAGATAACCCCAGTCGCCGAGGGAAGCCTTTTGTCCCATGCCGATGAGGAAATCCGTTACCCCGCCGAAGGCAGAGAACACAACGGTGAATTTTATATCAGAATCGTGATAATGTTTTAATATATCAATGACGCTTTGAATGCGTTCGGGGGAAGCGACGGAAGAACCGCCAAATTTGAGTACGCGCATTTTGAAGAAGCTGTTTTTAGTAAAAGTAATCTCTTATTATATGGGAAAACCGTTCCAAATGTTGCATTAATTGGGTGAAAATACGGTTTTTTTATTCTAAAAGGGGACAGGAATTAATTTCTGATTTATAGGAATGTTGAAATTTTATGATTATTTTTAAACTATATGAAAAAATCTGTACTATTTTTCATTTTATTGCTGATAACTGTCTCTGCCTTTGGCCAGAAGAAAAACACAATTGGGCTTCAGACAAGTTATTTTATTTATTTGCAAGAGCCTTATATCTCTCAGTTTCCAACAATAGAAATTATTTATCAACGAAACTTTAAATCCTTCGGCTTTTTCAGAACCTCCATTCTTTCCACTTACCCTAATTTCTATAATTCTGTCTTACCAAAAAGGTACAAGTTATATGATATCGGTGGTAGCAGATATTACCTTTTTAATACCTTACTCTTTGGTGTAAATTTTAAATCTACCACTAAAGGAAACTTAACTTTTGCTTTAGGTGGCCTTTGGGGATTTTCTCAGGAGTATTATATCGTAGTATTGTTAAATAATTTTCTTCCTAATCACTGGGACGAAGCAATTAAAAAATTTCCAGTATTTGGGTTTAAAGCTATATTAGAATATACCCTCCCTTTTAAATCTTCTA
>JAHDCK010000030.1:2706-19447 GCA_020629915.1 Saprospiraceae bacterium | reverse complement strand
TTCCCCCGGCCATTATTGCTACGTATGGTTTCATTTTTTATATTTTTTGTAGAATGGAACGCCAAAAATAAGAGAATTTTTTATACCAACCCTTCTTTTATCAAATCGTGCAAATGTACAATTCCTCTGTACTTTTTATTTTTAACTATTATAATTTGAGATATATTAAAATTACGCATAACCTCTAATGCTTTTATCGCCAATGTATCCTCTTCAATTGTTTTAGGATTGGCCGTCATAATATCTTTCGCCCTCAAATGAGAAACATCCTCTTCCCTGGATAACATCCGTCGTAAATCTCCATCCGTAATGATTCCCAGGACATGCTCCGATTCATCCACGACCACGGCTACACCTAATCTTCTGGAAGTCATCTCCACAATGATTTCCCGCAGCGATGTTTTGAGGGTGACACGGGGTTTTTCATTTTGAGTATAAATGTCATTCACCCGCAGATAAAGTTGTTTTCCCAATGCGCCACCCGGATGATACTGTGCAAAATCCTGTGCTGTAAATCCACGCATCGCCAATAGTGAAACCGCCAAAGCATCCCCCATTGCCATTTGCGCAATCGTACTCGCCGTAGGTGCCAGATTATTTGGGTCAGCCTCCTGCTCCACGGGCGTTAGCAAAACCAATTCTGCTTGTCGCCCCAGAAAAGAATCCTCCCGACTCACCATCCCGATAAGAGTATTTCCCAATTTCTTTACAAAGGGAACCAATACTTTTATCTCTGGCGTTTCTCCGCTTTTAGAAATGCACAACACACTGTCTTCCGTACCTATCAACCCCAGGTCTCCATGTATCGCATCGGCTGCGTGCATAAAAAGAGCAGGTGTCCCGGTAGAAACCAAAGTCGCTACAATCTTCTGGGCAATGATCGCACTCTTGCCAATCCCGGTTACGATTAAACGCCCCTTAGCCTCAAACAAAAGCTGAACACAACGAACAAAATCATCACTGATACAATCAACTAAATGCGCTAAAGTTTGTGCCTCTATTCGAATAGATTGCTTTGCTATGGCTAGTATTTCTTCCCGATTTTTCAATTAAAAATATTTAAGGATTTTGGTTCTTTTATAAAAAAGTAACCAGTAATGTTGAAAAGTTTTAATAAAAGACTTTAAAAAATTCTGTAATTTTTATTAAATTTAGTCTTAGGATTTCACCAGTTAAGGTTCCCAAATAATTTTCCACAAAAACAAAAACAAACGAAGTAATTCGATGTTGTCCTATGGGGTTAACCAAACATTATGCGTTCCCGTTTTGAGACACTAACTTTTTTATATTAACCACTGTATTATACTTTCATCTCGAAAGTCAAAATTATAACGAAATTACATTAATGATAGCTTCAAAAGAAAATTTACACGAGGCACTCCAAAAATATTTTGGATTTGACAAGTTTAAAGGAAATCAGGAAGAAATAATAAAAAGCATTATGGGCGGCAAAGACACTTTTGTCATTATGCCCACCGGAGGCGGAAAGTCGCTTTGCTACCAGCTACCCGGTTTACTGCTCAACGGCACAGCCATTGTCATCTCGCCGCTCATCGCTTTGATGAAAAATCAGGTAGATTCCATCCGGGCACATAGTCAAGCTGATGAAATCGCCCATTTCCTAAATTCCTCTCTCTCCCGTACAGAAATCAGAAACGTTAAAAGCTGTATTGAATCCGGCAAAACAAAACTGCTCTTCATCGCACCCGAGACTTTGACCAAACCCGAAAACATTGAGTTTTTTAAAAGTGTCGATATTTCTCTGGTAGCTGTTGATGAAGCCCATTGCATCTCTGAGTGGGGCCATGATTTCCGCCCGGAATATCGCCGTATCCGCCAAATGATTGACGCTATCAATAAAGAAATTCCAATCATCGCACTAACCGCCACGGCTACACCAAAAGTCCAGACAGATATTGTCAAAAATTTAAACATGAGGGATGTAAATACTTATGTTTCTTCCTTCAACCGCGACAATTTATATTATGAAATCCGCCCCAAAGGAAAAAAAGAACAGGTCGTCCGCAGTATTATCCAATTTGTAAAAGGCATGGCCGGAAAATCCGGGATCATATACGTTCAAAGCCGAAAATCTACGGAGGAAATTGCCCAGCTATTGCAAGTCAATGACATCAAAGCTGTTCCCTATCACGCCGGACTGGATGCCAAAACCCGCTCTAAGGCTCAGGATGACTTTCTGATGGAAGAAGTAGATGTCATTTGTGCAACTATTGCCTTCGGAATGGGAATTGATAAACCAGACATCCGCTTTGTTATTCACTATGATATTCCTAAAAGTATTGAAAATTACTATCAGGAAACCGGGCGAGCCGGAAGGGACGGACTCGAAGGAAAATGCCTCGCTTTCTATTCTTATAAAGACATTCAAAAACTGGAAAAATTCCTCCGCGACAAACCTGTTGCTGAACGGGAAATGGGGAATCAGTTATTGGATGAAGTGATTGGCTATGCCGAAACTGCTACCTGTAGACGAAAATACCTGCTCCATTATTTTGGAGAAGAATTCAATAGCGAGCAATGTAGCAATATGTGCGATAATTGTAAGCATCCCAAGGAGCAAGTAGAAGCCCAATCCGAATTACATCAGGCACTCCGCTCCGTTGTAAAACTCAAGGAGAATTTTACTATCAAACCCATGGTACAGTTTATTCGCGGGGATGCAACTAAAAATATTGTCGATTTTGGTTTTGATAAATACGAACTCTTTGCAGTTGGAAAAGAAAAGGACGATAATTTCTGGAACTCTATCTATCGGCAGGCTTTGCTGAATAACTACCTCCGCAAGGATATCGAAGAATACGGAAAACTCAAAATCACCGATAAAGGAAATCAATTCATCGAAGACCCTCAATCTTTCAAACTCTGCCTGAATACTAATTTTGAAAAAACTGGCGGAGGAGAAATCATTACAGGAAGCTCCAAGGGTGCCGTCCTCGATCCGGTATTGTTTGCCATGCTTAAAGATTTGCGTAAGCAGATAGCTAAGCGAAAAAATATTCCGCCCTTTGTAATTTTCCAAGACCCTTCCCTTGAAGATATGACCATGCAGTATCCCGTTTCTATGGAGGATTTAACTAAAATCACCGGAGTGAACATGGGTAAAGCAAAGCGTTACGGGACGGAGTTCATTGTGCTGATCAAGGATTACGTAGAAGAACATGGGATTGAACGACCTACAGATTTTGTCGTGAAATCCATCGCCAATAAATCCAGAACAAAGGTCATGATTATCCAAAATGTAGATCGCAAATTGCCACTGGATGAAATTGCTACCTCTGCCAATCTTTCTATGGAAGAACTTTTGGATGAAATGGATGCCATCGTCGTTTCCGGCACCAAGCTGGATTTGAATTATTATATAGAAGATAATATCGACGAATACTCTCAGGAAGATATTCAGGATTACTTCATGGAAGCTGAAACGGATTCTGTAGACGATGCTTTCAAAGAATTAAAAGAAGACGACATCACTATGGAGGAGATTCAAATCATGCGCCTGAAGTTTTTGTCTGAAATGGGGAATTAGGACTTCCTGTTCATCATCCCCCTCGTAAAAGTCAACACTAATAAAATTAAAGATAGAAATAACGCAATGCGGGCGATTACATCGCCCCATTTCGTATAAAAAGTTATTTCATCATTAAATAAAATGCTTCCCTTCACCGTCGTTGCCTCATCATACTGAGTCGGCTGCAAAATATCTCCCCGCTGATTGATAAAACCCGAAATACCGGTATTCGCCGAGCGGGCAATACTCCGACGGGTTTCTATCGCCCGCAACGTAGCAAACTGCAAATGCTGCTTATGTCCGGCGGTATTATCCCACCAGCCATCATTTGTCACAATAAATAACGCATTTGCTCCGCGTCGGACATACTCCGTATCGTATTCTCCATAAATGGATTCGTAGCAGATAATTGGAGCCACACCTAGCTTTTTATCTTTAGAAAAAAAGACCTCTCGGTTTTCCTGCCCGGCATGACTGCCTGCCATTCCACCCAATTCCAACGCAAAGGATTCTAAAAATTTTAAATACCTTGGAAAAGGCATTTTTTCCGCACCCGGCACGAGGATGGATTTATTATAAAAAGGCAAAGTATCCACTCCTGCCTGAAATTGCGTAGCAGAATTGTAGGCATCGTAGTGATAAGCAATTTTGTCGGAGTCCCGAAATTTTACAGGGCGAGCCGTCGGAGAAAGCACTTCCCCTTCTTTAAATTTATAATAAGAACTCACTCCTGTTACTAATTTTAAATTAGGAAAACCGCTCGTAAACTCCCGAAGTCCTTTTACCGCTTCATGACGATCCAGTTTGTGCTTCCATACACTCCCAAAACTCGTCTCTGGAAAAACGAGGTAATCCGTTTCATTAGTGACTGCTTCTTTAGAAAGTTTTAAAAAATGAGCGAGTTGCTCCTTCCTGGAAGTATTGAATTTTTTATAATGCGGCTCGTAATTGGGTTGAACGATGACGACTTGTTGTTCCTTTCCTTTTTCTTCATGTAAAACATAGATCAAGGTAGAAATAAGCATCGGAGCAATCAAAAGCACCGGAATCAAATAACCTTTATGCGACTCTCCCGGAACGCGATTTATAAACTTAAATATTAAATAATTTATAATTAAAATCCACAAACTGCCTCCAAATACGCCTGTATATTCAAACCACTGCACAAAAATTGGCCACTCAGAAAGGCTGTTACCTAAGGTCAGCCAGGGCCAGGACAAGTCCCAGTGCAAATGCAAGTATTCAAAAGTAATCCAGTAAGCGACGAAGGCCATGTAGCCATTCGTTTCGCCCATTGTTTTTTTAGTTTGATGAAACAATACAAAGGGAATCGTCATCAAAAAGCTATTGACAAAAAAAGCAAACAAACTCGCTACAAAAGTCGTATTGGCAATCCAGTAAGTCGCTAAAATATTCCAAACCAAAAATCCGTGAAAGCTGTATTTAAAAACTGTCCATTTGGAGGTTCCTTCCCGGCTTTCTGCAATGTCTTTTTCTAATTGTAAAAAAGGAATAAACCCGATAAATATCAAAAAGGTAAGTGGAAAAGGTGGAAAACCCAGTGCAAGGATCGCCCCGCCAAAGGTAGCCAGTCGCAAAAGCCGCCATTGAATGGGCAAGACCGTCATTTTTTCGGCCCAAAGCAGGGAAAAGAAGGTCAAAAAAGCCGTAAAAAAAAAGAGGGGACGATACCCCCAAAGGGTTTCTTGTTGGGTGAGTTGGTGCATATCCCAGCCAAAATAAATGGCCAGAATACCCGAAAGAATCAAAAGAGGTAATTTAAATTGTTTACTCATTAGTATAATAAGTACACGCTGAAAAAACTTGCTTGAAATTTATATTTTAAAATTATTTCACTTGAACCTTTAATACTGCGACCGCGCTGCGGTCGCAGTATTAATTGCACCCTGTATTTAATTATAGGAAAAACCCATTCCCCTTCAAAAAACAAGGAGGCCCGGACTGTAAAAACTACAGCCCGGAATCCTATTGGTTTGCTACTGCAAATTTATCTCACAGTAAATCCATTTCCAAATCCATCCTGCGGAGAAACAAATCCCAGTTCTCCTTTTTCATTCTCAGCCATCAAAATCATGCCCTGAGATTCTACGCCCCTCAATTTTTTAGGTGCGAGATTCGCCAGCACCACGACTTGTTTCCCAACGACTTCCTCCGCACTAAAAAACTCCGCAATCCCTGAAACAATGGTCCGCTGCTCAAAGCCCAAATCCACAGTCAATTGAAGTAGTTTTTTGGCTTTTTTCATTTTTTCCGCAGCGACGACTGTCCCCGTACGCAGATCCAGTTTTGTAAAATCATCAAAGGTCGCTTCCTCCTTCAACGCTTCAAAAGTGGGTTCTGCCGGTGCAGCGTTTTGTAATTTTTCCAATTGCTCATTAATAAAATCATCTCCAATTTTAGAAAATAAATGACCGGCCTTTCCAATCGTGTGACCTGTAGCCACCAAAGGCTCACCTCTTTCTAAAACAGTTAAAATTTCAGACAACTCGCCCGACTCTTTTACTAAATCTAAATTTAAAAACTGTCGCAATTTATCCGAAGTATTCGGCAAAAATGGTCGGCAGGCCACACTCAACGCTGCTACAATCTGCACACTCAAATGCAAAATCTGCTTGACCTTTTCCGGCTCCGTTTTTATCAAACGCCAGGGTTCGTTGAATTGCAATAACTGATTTCCCAAAGAAGAAATTTCCAATACAGCCTTCAATCCTCCTCTGAAATCATACCCTTCAATAGCAGCACAATACGCCTGCAATTTTGAATAAATTTTACCTAATTCGGCCTCGTAATTTCCAGCTTCATCCGGCGCAGCCGAACCGATAAAATCCAGTGAAGTATCCAGTTCCGGCACGATGCCCTCGTAGTATTTTTGAGTTAAAACCAATACGCGATTGACGAAATTACCAAGGTTGTTGACCAGTTCGTTATTATTGGTTTCCTGATACCCTTTCCAGGTAAATTCGCTGTCGCGCAATTCCGGCATAATGCGCGTGAGATTATATCGCAGTACATCGACGTGATTCACCACTTTATCCTCAAAATCATTTAAATACTCATGTACCCATATCGCCCAGTTGCGGGAAGTGGATAGTTTTTGCCCTTCCAGATTTAAAAACTGGTTGGATGGAACGTTATCCGGTAAAACATAACCACCGTGCTCCTTTAGGATAGCCGGGAATATCAAACAGTGAAAAACGATATTGTCCTTGGCTATAAAATGAACCAGCTTGGATTCCGAATCCTGCCAGTATTTTTTCCACTTATCGGCATCGCCCTGATCAATCGCCCATTGCTTCGTCGCAGAGATATAGCCAATCGGCGCATCCAACCAAACGTATAGTTTTTTGCCTGCTGCTCCTTCTATTTCGGGTGGAACATCCACACCCCACTCCAAATCTCTCGTCATTGCTCTGGGTTGGAGTCCACCGTCGAGCCAGGACTTGCATTGACCCGAAACGTGATTTTTCCATTCTCCCGGATCGTGATGCGGTTGCCCGTCCAGCGTTCCTTTTTCGAGGTAATCCCGGAGCCAGTCTTCGGCCTTATCCAGAGATAAAAACCAATGTGTCGTGCTTTTCAGAATGGGTGCATTTCCACTAAGGGTAGAACGGGGATTAATCAGTTCCGTAGGACTCAGGGTAGAACCACATTTCTCACACTGATCGCCATAAGCATCATCATGACCACATTTAGGACAGGTTCCTACGATGTAGCGATCTGCTAGAAACTGATTGGCTTCCTCGTCGTAGTATTGCTCGGAGGTTTGTTTTACAAAACTTCCTTTTTCATTTAAAATTCTAAAAAAATCCTGCGAAGTCTGGTGATGAATCGGCTCGGAAGTGCGGTGATAAATATCAAATGAAATCCCTGCTTTTTTAAAAGTTTCCTTGAAAGAAGCATGGTATTTATCAATAATTTCTCTGGGTGAAATGCCTTCCTTTTTGGCCTTGATGGTAATCGCGGCTCCATGTTCATCTGACCCACCGACATATACCACATCTTTGCCAATCAGTCGGAGGTAGCGCACATAAATATCTGCTGGCAGGTAAGCCCCGGCCAGATGCCCAATATGTAGCGGGCCATTGGCATAGGGCAAAGCAGAAGTAACTAAATATCTTTTATAATTATTCATTATATTTAAATTTCATATAGTTGTAAAACAACTTTCAAGAGGTGGTTTTAGAGGTTAAAGAAATTAACCGCCGAAAACAAGTGAAAGGCCTGTTCACTGTTGGTGTCAGGTGGGACACCTGACACGAAAACGTAGTTCCCGTCAGGTGTTCCACCTGACGGTTTAAGGGCACAATGCTTTTTTCTTTCGGTGGTTTAATTTGATTAGCTGCTTAAATCACACAAAGTTGCATTTTTTACAACCGATTAAAAAATAAAATGGATAGAAGTTTTTAGGACAGGCGTGGAAGCCCTACCCTTTTTCAGGAAAGGTAATTGCGCACAGGCGTGCGCATAATATTGATATGAAATTTAAATGTGTTGAAGAAAGATGTATTTTAAATTATTATTACAATACCAGAACCAAATTGTCCTTAACTTAGTTCCCAAAATTTGATCCTTTATGAAAATCCAAGTTACAATCGTTTTTCTTGTCTTTCTGTTTTTATCCTGTAATCATGAACATCAGGAATCAAATAATATGCAAAAGGACATAGACAATAAATTTAAATACAAAGAATCCTTATCCAGTCTGAACGATTGCAATCCCAAGGAGGAAGGTTGCGCCTATGCCAAAGTGAAGTTCCCCTTTTTTACCGACGGGGATCAAAAGGAACAACTCAATAAATATATTGAAACCTTAATTCGTACTTCAGATATTACGGCCTCAGAATTGGGCACCTCTGCTTCTGTGGATGAAAGCCTTCAAAATTTTGTAAAATCCTATGTAAAAGCCTCCCAAAGCAATCCGGCAACCAGTCAACGGCCCTGGAGCTATTCCCGGATATTTAATATCATGAATATTAATAAAGAATTTATGTCGATTAGTTATTCTACTCACACTTTCATGGGAGGAGCGCATCCTAATTCTTTTAGCAAATTTAAGAATGTCCGCCTGGCAGATCAAAAGGAAATAACATTGGATGAGGTCTTTCAGGGAGACTACAAAACCCAACTCAATAAAATAATTGATGCGCAATTCAGACAAGAAAATGGCATTGCTCCTGGTGAAGATTTGATGGATAAAGGCGGGCTGTTTGAAAATAAAATTGAAATGAATGATAATTTCATTTTTCTACCTAATAAACTTTTATTTCTCTACAATCCCTATGAAATTGCTCCTTATGCCAGAGGACCTATCCGGGTTGGATTAGATAGAAAAACCATCAAAGAAATGGCTCCGGATATTCTAAAAAAAGGAAACCCTGTATTTTAAAATCAATCTACTTTCAATGTTTCGTCACTGACGACCGGATGCTGGGCATTGATGGGATTTTGATTGAGCAGGTTGCAGAGTTCCTGATACAAGACCGGCCAATGCTCCTTGAAGGTTTGGGGTGTATAAAAAAAATGCTCGATGGCGACAGAAAGTGGGTTCAGATACGACAAACCCATGAAGCGATACAAGCTATCAAAATTTTGATAGCCTCGGATTTTCGGTAAAATTTCCTTGTATGTTTCCTCTTTTAACTGCGGGAAATCATCCGGGTCAATATTCATTTCTTCCTGCCAGATATTCGCCCATTCATATAGGGAAATATTAAATCCCTGTTTTCGGTTAGTAATACTGTAAATTAAACGATCTAATGCCAGAAGCATAACGCCATCTGTATGCGTTTCACTCGCATGCAAATGCCGGTGTTGAGGGGAAGGAAAAGCAGAGGGATAAAAAATCACTCGATTATATTCTTCCAGCAAATATTTATTTAAACCAAATGTCAATTGAACACCATTAGCTGCCACAATAGCCTTGGCTTCAATGGGCATTTTCTCCATACCTTTTGTTTCAAAATATTTTAAATTTAAAAATACACCAAGTCGCTTGATAAATTTTTCCTGATCCCAAACGGAAAGTTGGTTGTAAAAAGAAAAATTGTCTTTCAAAAACTGAATTATGCGCTCGTCAATTTTAGGTGGAAATCGTTCAATTAAATATTCATTAATTTGATATTGGAGGGCGTAAAAGACTGCCGCCAAAACAAGGGGAGGAATCGTCCACCAGGCAGACAATACTTCATATTTATATAATCCAAATAAAGCGAGTGATAAGATACAGAGAGCAAACATGGCAGTTTGGCTGGCGTAATTCATATTTGTGTTTTTATCAAATTAATCAGGTAAGCAAATAATCAATTTAAATGGAATAATAATAAAAAGCCTGCTGGTTGCTGGTGTCAGGTGAGACACCTGACACGAAAGATCCTTTTCCTGTCAGGTGTCCCACCTGACAGTTTCAGGGCAGGATGATTTATTATATACCTCGATTATTTTTGATTACTTGCTTAGAATTTATTCTATAATGCTTTATATAAATAAGGCAACATTCTAAAAAAGAAACAGATTTTAGCCTTAATTTTGACCTCTTATCGAACAAAAGATAAATTTTATCCAAGTCTTTATGCTACACTCTTTTCCTTTATTATTTTGAGCACAACATCAAAATTCATTTGTTCATGAAATCAAAAATAACCTTTTTTATGGTTTGCACCATTGCCTTTTCACTTTCCCTTTCTTCACAGCACACTTTTTCGCCGCCAAAAACGACTGCAGAACCTGTTACAAATGAACTGCACGGTTTTGAAATAACGGATCACTACCAGTGGCTGGAAGACAAGGAAGCAGAACCCGTCGTCAAATGGACCCGCCAACAACACGATTTTACGCTTTCCTTTTTAGATAAAAATTATCCGGCGATTAAGGGTTTAAAAAATGAAATTGCCAACTATCTGGATCGGGATATTCAGGGCCCGGTTTTCCTGAGAGCGGATCGCCAGTTCTTTTATTTAAAAAAGAAAGGCGAACAACAATACAAATTATACACCCGCCTCAAAGGAAAAGATAAAGTCATTTTTGATCCCACAAACATTGACCCTTCCGGTAAATCTGCCATGACCGGGGTTCAATTTACCCACAAAGCCGACCGGGTAGCTGTCGGGGTTCAAAATAAAGGTGCTGAAATTTCTACCTATTATATTGTAGATACCAAAACCGGAAAAATTCAAGGCGATCCCATCGAAGGGCTTCGTGGATTTGGTTGGACGAAGGATGAAAAGCACGCCTACATCACTGTGGGAACTATGGAGATGCTTGAAAAGCAAATTCCACTAAAAAATTACCTCCACAAAATCGGGGACGACCGAAAGAATGATAAATTTTTATTCGCTCCAACCGATGCAAAAAATTTCATGTGGATCTACGATGCACAGTATAGCGATTTGACGTTTATCTCCGATGGGGATTTTTATTCTAATACCTTAAAAATGCGCAAAGTGGGGACGATGGATGAACCCGTAGAAATTTATTCCAGTAAAAAACATCGCGCCTTCCCTACTGCGATCGGTGATAAAATTTATTTCTATACCAATCACGAAGCACCCAATTTTAAAATATGTGTAGCCGATAAAAATAACCCGGAATTTAAAAACTGGAAAGATCTTATCCCCGAACAAAAAGACATCGTTATCGAGGATTTTGAAGTGACGGATAAATACCTTGTAGTCAAAGCCAAAAAAGATGTCATCAACAGATTATTCTTATATGACTTAAACGGAAATTTCATCCGCGAGATAGAAACACCTGAAGTCGGAAACGTCGGAAACTTATCTTATCACAGAGAAAGCAATACGTTTTATATCAATCTATCCACTTTCACAGCTCCCTCAAAAGTGTATAAAGTGGATGGGAAAAAATTCAATTGGGAGTTATATTTTTCTCGTGAAGTTCCGCTCAAGACCGATGACATCGAAGCCCAAATTAAGTTCTACACCTCCAAGGATGGAACTCGGGTTCCTATTTTTATCATGCACAAAAAAGGGGTGAAACTGGATGGAACCAATCCCGCGATGCTTTACGGTTACGGTGGATTTAATGTCGGGATGTCACCTTCTTTTGTCGGGATGCCTGCCACCTTTATCAACCGGGGTGGCGTTTATGCTATCGCTTGCATTCGGGGTGGAGATGAGTATGGCGAGCAGTGGCATGAGGATGGAATGCTCGATAAAAAACAAAACTGTTTTGATGATTTTATTGCCGCAGCAGAATACCTGATTTCCGAAAAATACACAACCAACGAACGCCTCGCCATCCGTGGTGGAAGTAACGGCGGCCTGCTGGTAGGAGCCGTCATCACCCAGCGGCCGGATTTGTTTAAGGCGGCGATTTGCGCCGTACCGTTACTGGACATGGTGCGCTTCCACAAATTTCTGATTGCGCGGTATTGGATACCAGAGTACGGTGACCCGGACAAAGCAGATGATTTTAAAAATATATTAAAATATTCTCCTTATCACAATATTCGTTATGGATTGAATTTGCCGGAGACACTGGTTATCGCCGGAGAAAATGATACGCGAGTAGATCCGCTTCACGCTAAAAAATTTGTAGCCGCTGTTCAGAATAATGTCGGGCAGAAAAATCCATTTATGTTATATATGGATTATGACAGTGGACATGGCTCTGGAAAATCTACCGAGCAGCAGATAATAGATATTGATTATCAATATAGATTTGTCATGAATGCGCTGGGGATGAAATAAACGAAACAAAAAAGGGAGCTTAAAAATAAGCTCCCTTTTTTGTTTTAATATATTTTAAAATTATCAAAATAAAACTTCCCGGTGCCAGAAGCAATGATTCCAGCTCTTCCAGTGGGCAAGGTCAACCCTGAAATCGAATGCAGATGGTTTTTATTAATAAAAAGATGTACTTCATTTTCGGATCGCTCAATTCCCAATTCATTCATGCTATAATTTTGAATCAACTCAGAACGTCCGCCCTGAATCAAAGAAGTCCCTCGTTCATTTTTTATAAAAAAACCAAAACGACTTTTCCCGGTAATTAAAAAAGCATAAAAATTTTGCGTATCAGCATTAAAATTATACATCAATCCTGCTCCGGTAACAGCCAGTTCAATATCCCGGATCTCAACCATAACTTCCAGCGAACAGGAATTAACTCCCTTCCCTTCATAAATTTTACGAAGTGACTTCTCTCCATCCAGCATATTTTTTAATATAAATTTTTCTTCTTCTACAAATCCTTTCCAAATCCCTTCATCAAAAGGCTTGAAAACCCCTCGTTCAACTTGGGTAGAAAAACTGCTGCAAGATTCTACATAAACAGAACTTCTTTCTGGCCACTGAATTATTTCTGATTGCCGAAACTCTTGCTTTTCTACTTCGATTTGAACAACATTCAGCAACTCATATATTGAATAAGAAAAATTCGTGTATTTTTCCTTAGTAGAATTTAAAAGTAAATCTGACTGCCTGCGCACCAAATCCAAATGCTCCGCCAATCTCGGTTTTTCTAATACCGGGATGATTTCCTCCAGCGTCAATAACGCCGTTTGATATTGACCAGCCCGGAGCAGCGACCTTGTTTTTTCACATTGAATTAAGAGAGTCATGGATATTAATTCTTTGTCTTAGAAGATTTTTTCAAAAAACGCACAAAAGCAATGCGAGATTATAATTAATTTACGTAGAATTTGTATTATTAGTTTCAAAATAATTCATTTCATTTTTTAAAATATAAAAATTAAAAAAATGCTAATTCCCAGTCTTATCCTAAAACAACTCTACACCTTCGGTAGTCTGAAAAATACGGAGGAAGGCGTTCAGTTTACGCTCAAAAATAGATTGAGCGATGCCACATTCACAGAATTGTCCGGCCTAAACATTAGTGGAAAAAATATTCCACTGGACAAAATTAAACTCGACCTCGGTGACGGTGTCCGTATCTCACCGGCAGAACTCAACAGCGGTTCCGGGATTGGTTTTCCCCTGAGAAAAACCATCGACGTCATTGCTGAAACAGATCATTTACAGGAAGGAAAACACTCATTAGAAGTTAAATTCCGAGCGAAACCATTTGGTAAACTTACCCTCAAAGTAGAAGGAGCGTTCAAGGAGCAAAAAGAAGATGTCGTCCGTATTCCGAGAGATGAAAAAGACGATTACTCCGAGTCCGCCATCAAAACCCGCCAAAAATTCGTAGAGGATTTTACAGGTAAAAAAATGGAGCACATCCCCAATTACTCCTTTGACCCGCATATCACGAATGGGAACTGCGAGCACTTCACCGGAGTGGCTCAAGTGCCAATGGGTTTTGCAGGGCCAATTACCATTAACGGAGAACATGCCAAAGGGGAATTCCTCATTCCGATGGCAACAGCGGAGGGAACACTCGTCGCCTCCTACAATCGAGGGATGAAAGTCCTCAATCAAAGTGGCGGAGCGATATGCACTGTTCAGCGGGATGCCATGCAGCGCGCCCCGGTTTACGTTTTTGAAAATGCCAAAGCCGCAAGAGAGTTTGTGGATTGGGTGGTGAATAATTTTTCTAAAATTGCAGAAGAAGCGGAATCCACAACGAGTGTCGGTAAATTGCTTTACATCGATCCTTACCTCGCCAGTAAATTTGCCTTCCTGCGCTTCAACTTCTCCACTGGGGATGCCGCCGGACAAAATATGGTGGGTCGGGCTACCTTCCAGGCTTGTAGTTGGATCATTGATCATTATAAAGAACATCGCATCACGAATTTTTACTTAGAATCCAATCTCGCTACCGATAAAAAAGCCTCGCAGGTGAATGTTATGCACACCCGTGGGAAGCGCGTAACAGCAGAGTGCGTTATCCCAAGAGATGTCCTCATTCAAAACATGCGGGTAGAGCCGGAAAAACTGGTTTACCATAGTCAGGTGGCCAATATCGGTGCCATCCTCTCAGGAGCGAACAACAATGGTTTGCACTCTGCCAATGGTATCACGGCGATGTTTATAGCTACCGGGCAGGATGTTGCCAATGTATCGGAATCCTCTGCCGGGATTATCCACTGCGAATTAACAAAAGACAGAGATTTATATATTTCTATTACCATTCCATCGCTCATCATCGCAACGTATGGGGGTGGAACGAGCCTCGCTACCCAAAAGGAATCTTTGGAGTTGCTAGGCTGCTACGGCAAGGGGACAGTCAACAAACTGGCGGAGATTATTGCCGGAGTTGTACTAGCAGGTGAGATCTCTCTGGCCTCTGCCATTTCTTCTTCGGATTGGGTTTCCAGTCACGAGCAGTATGGTAGAAATCGTTAAAATCTAATTTTCTTTCACTTTTTTTATGGAATTTAAATGATTTGAGCGTCTTATATATAGCAGCAGGTAAAAAGTAAAGTAGTGGTTATGTTATCTTGCTGTTTGTCACAATATCTTTTTCGGGAGGAGTTTGTCAGGCTCTTCCCGATTTTTATTTTAAAATGAATTTTAAAATTATAATTTAAATATAAATGTTAGTAAAAACCTTTGCCAGTGCTGTGCAGGGCGTAGATGCTCAAACAATTACCGTAGAAGTGAACACCGGAGGAAATGTCCCTATGGGAAAACATGGTTATTCCCTGGTCGGTCTGCCTGATAATGCTGTGCGGGAGGGCTATGAGCGCATCGAAGCCGCCGTGATGAACGTAGGCCACCGCATCCCCAGGATAAAAATGGTCGTGAATATGGCTCCTGCAGATATTCGCAAGGAAGGCTCCTCCTACGATTTGCCCATTGCGATGGGCATACTAGCCGGGACGAATCAGGTCATAGCCGAAAAAATCAATCAATATGTCATGATGGGAGAATTATCCCTGGACGGCGGACTCCGCCCGATTAAGGGAGCGTTACCGATTGCAATACAGGCACGCAAGGAAAATTTTAAGGGGATTATTTTACCAAAAGCCAATGCCAGAGAAGCGGCCATCGTCAATGATCTCGAAGTCTTTGGCATTGACAACATCCGGGAAGCTATCGATCATTTTAATGGAGACGAAGACTTGAAACCCACTTCCGTGGAAACGAGGGATGAGTTTTCCTATAATAACTGCAATTACGATGTGGATTTTTCTGATGTGCGCGGACAGGAAAATATCAAGCGCGCCCTCGAACTTGCCGCTGCCGGAGGTCATAATGTCATCCTCATTGGCCCTCCCGGAGCCGGAAAAACCATGCTGGCGAGAAGACTGCCAACTATTCTCCCCCCTCTCAACCTGAGAGAAGCATTGGAAACCACCAAAATACATTCTGTGTCCGGTGTTTTACCTTCAGATACCTCCCTGATCACCACCCGCCCCTTCCGCTCGCCACATCATACCATTAGTGATGTCGCTTTGGTTGGAGGGGGTTCGCATCCGCAGCCGGGTGAGATTTCCCTGGCGCACAACGGCGTTTTGTTTTTGGATGAATTGCCGGAATTTAAGCGAACTGTTCTGGAAGTGATGCGCCAGCCGATGGAAGAACGGAAGGTGACGATTTCCAGAGCGAAGATTTCTGTGGATTACCCTGCGAGTTTTATGTTGGTGTCTTCCATGAATCCATGCCCATGTGGTTACTACAACCATCCGGATAAGGATTGCGTTTGTGGCCCTGGTGTGGTGAAGCGTTATTTGACTAAAATTTCCGGGCCGCTTTTGGATAGAATTGATTTGCATGTGGAGGTGACGCCGGTTTCTTACGAGGAGCTTTCCGGTTTTGAACCGCCCAAAACCAACAGTGCAGAAATCCGGGAACGGGTTTCCATCGCCAGAAAAATACAGGAAGAACGCTTTAAAGATCTCAAAAGCATTTACAGCAATGCGCAGATGCCGAGCCGTATGGTGCGGGAGGTTTGCCAAATCGATACCGCCGGACAAATGCTCCTGAAAACCGCCATGAAAAAACTACAACTCTCTGCCCGTGCCTATGATCGCATTTTAAAAGTGGCCCGCACCGCTGCCGATCTTGCAGGAAGTAAAAACATTAAAATGGAGCATCTGGCAGAAGCGATTCAGTACCGGAGCTTGGATCGGGAAGGTTGGGCTGGGTAGGTAAATGGTCAGAACCATGATTCGCAAGATTTACAGGATGACCACGATTAAAGCGAATCGTAGATTCGTATATGATATTTTATAAAAACCAATAGTATTAAACCTGATTTTCTTTTTATATTAGGTTCTGGAAACCATTTAAGTACATCAAAATTATGGAGGGCAAAAAAATTGAAGTA
>JAHDCK010000030.1:0-2606 GCA_020629915.1 Saprospiraceae bacterium | reverse complement strand
GTAATTTCAGACCCATCAAAATCCCCCACATTCCATCCCACAACCAATCGGCGATCCCGGAGGCATAGACATCAACTCCGGCAACTCAAAACTATCCGGATGATTTTTAAATTGATTGATTTGATATAATAAAAAAGCAGAATGTGCTTGTTGAGCATCACTGCCGGAAGATTTTTTGGAACGATACCATTTTTCCATTTTATCAATATGTAATAAAACAATGCCTTTAACTTGATCCGGAGTAGAATTATCTCCCGCTGTCTGAAGCATCTGATTTAAAAAGACCTTTTCTACCACACGTCCGATTTCCTGCTGGCGATTATCTCCGGAAATATTGCGTAATGCATTATGAATTTTATCTAAATATTTTTCTAAAGAAAACATCCCGGAATGCCCATTGTGAAATTGCTCATTGATACGAGCCAAACGCTGCGGATGCATCATCAGTCCCAGTGTATGAGCCGCAGAGCCTTCTGCCATCGCTGCCAAATCCAACGTCAGTCCAGTGCGGGTTTTAAAATTTTCCCGGCCCTTGTAAATACCCATCGGATAAGGAGGAATCAAATCCATGATCGTTTTAGGTAAAGTCAAAAATGCAGGTGAACAGGTTTCCAACAGCGCATCCAGCGAAGCCGTTTGCTCGGAAGCCTTTACCGGATCATTAAAAAATTCGCCACCGGAAACCGCATAGTTGTAATGCACACCACCGATCTTTTTCACCGCCGCTTCCACCTGATAGCGGTGCATCAGATAAACCGGAACCAACACTTCCTCCAATTGCGCCATCGGCGTTCCTTCGGGAATACTGTTCATTCCAAACTGCTTCAGGGCATGTTCCCGAATTTTAAATAAACGCTTCAACTCTGTCGTGGCATCCGCGCCATTGTCCCAGAGATGAGCCAACGCATGGGCACCACCCCAGGGCCTGGCATCTGAGTCAGAAATATATGAAAACCCTTTACTTTCGTTTTCTTTTAATATATTTTGAAGGGCTTTTTCTTCTTCGCCTGTTGCAAATTGTTGGTAGCCATACAAGATACACCGCTTGTCCCATGCACCAATTTTATCATCATACGCATTGGAAAAATCCAGCGTTCCGTTTTGCAAAGTGATCAGCGGATGCGGGTAATCCATGACCGAAGCCCGGTCTTTCACACTAGCCGCAAAATTGTGCGCCAACCCAATCGTATGTCCAATCTCATGTGCCGAAAGCTGCCGCAACCGAGCCAGTGCCATTTCCTGCAATTCGGGCGGAGCTTGTTCCCCGTTTTTAAAGGGCGACAACAAACCCTGCGCAATCAAATAATCCTGCCGAACCCGAAGCGAACCGAGGGAAACGTGCCCTTTGATAATCTCCCCAGTGCGAGGATCGGCTACTGATCCACCGTAAGACCAGCCCCGCGTCGAGCGATGCACCCATTGGATCACATTGTAACGAACATCCAGCGGATCGGCATCTTCTGGTAGCATTTTTACCTGAAAGGCATCGATAAAACCAGCCGCTTCAAAAGCCTGATTCCACCAGCGTGCGCCATCGAGCAAAGCGGAGCGCATCGGCTCCGGCGTACCCGGATCGAGGTAGTAAATGATCGGCTCCACCGCTTCGCTCTTTGCAGCATTCAGATCTTTTTTCTCAAGGCGATGGCGATAAATAAACCGCTTGGTTTTGTTTTCAGCGAGCGGTGCAGCATAGTCGTCATAAGTCAGGGCGAAGAAGCCACAACGCGGATCATATATACGAGGTTGATATTTATTATCCGGCAATTCGACGAAGGAGTGATGTTGTCGAACGGTTACAGCAGAGGAATTGGGAGCGACGGAGCGAATGTATCGGCCCTTGGCTTCACCCGTAAACGTCAGGGTAACTTCCAGCTCTGTATTTTTCGGAAAGCTTTTGCAGCGAGGCAGGTAAACCGCCGAGCGACTTTGATCCAGGCGATAGCTGCCCTGCTTGTTGCGTTGCAGGGTTCCGATTACGCCGTGCGCATCCCGCATCAGGAAGGGTGTAGCATCTACGATGACTTTTCCGCCTGTATTTTTTTCTACTTTAAAACCCCAGAGGACTGACTGTGCAAAGGCTTCCTCGACGGAGCGTTTTTCCAGGGCGTTGTCGGTGTTCGCCCGGTAGCGCAGGTTGGGTTGAACCAGTAATACTTTAGGGCCGACTTTTTTAAAATAAACCACTCGCTCTCCGCCTAGTTGCCCGCGATCCAATCCCAGGTCATTGGAGCCGACGCCTGCCGCCAGAGAATTGACATATAAAAATTTCTTATCAAATTCTTTTATTTCCAGTAGAATTTTACCGGTGCTTTCTTCCCAGTAAAAATTATAAAATCCTTCATATTTTTTCTTTCCCTTTAGAAAAGAAAGACTTGAATCTTCTTTTTTATTATTAGAATTATCATTATTTACCTTAGAAGATGTCCCACATCCTAAAAGAAACAAAACCATCAAAACCCACAACCGATTCATGATAAAGATTTTTATATTTAAAAATTATTACTTTGAATTTTTACCCAAAGGAAAATAAATTGCGAAAAACTTCGTACAAAATAAACATTATCACGAGAAGTTTTTTATGAAGGACAAATTGTAATTTTAAAAAT
>JAHDCK010000469.1 GCA_020629915.1 Saprospiraceae bacterium | reverse complement strand
CCAGGTTACCCAATGAGGTAATGTGTCAACAGGTAAAGGTTCATTTAAGGGATAACCCTCAAATCCATCATCAATAATAATCTGACTATTTACAGTAAAAATAATTCCACTAAACAAAAGAAAAATAATAAGGCATTTTCTCATAGTATTTATTTTTAAATAAAAATAAGAATCATTTGCCCCTAAACAAAGAAAACAAGCATTTTTTTGATATTAAAAATAATCGCAATGTGTTAATTCGCAACCATGATAAATAATCAAGAAAATCCTGATAATCCCAAAAATCCCGGTTCAGACAAAAAAAGCCATCAACTCCCCTACAAGAGCTAATGGCTTTTATAAATATTTTAAAAAAAAAATTTTACACCAGCAAAATAAACGCTCCGCACCCCGCTAAAAATCCAACCACCGCCAACCAAGAGATTTTTTTCACATACCAGATAAAATCAATCTTCTCCATTCCCATTGCAGCTACTCCCGCAGCCGAACCAATGATCAACATACTTCCTCCCGTACCCGCAGCGTAGGCGATGAAGTGCCACAAACGAGAATCTAACGGCTCGGTGTACATTCCCATCGAAGCTGCTACAAGTGGAACATTGTCAATAATCGCAGAGAAAACACCCAGCATCATCACCACCACATCCTGATTTGGAATGGTATTTTGTAAAACCTCTGCGGCGTATTTCAAGGCACCACTTCCGTGAACCACGAGCGATTCCAGAGCCGCAACGGCCATCAATATTCCTAGGAAAAATAATATACTTGACATTTCTATTCGAGAAAGAGCCTTGTGTGCAGAATAAGCATCCTTGCGCTCCTCCGTAAAATCTTCCTCCGGGTGAATGTACTCAGACACCAACCAAACAATCCCCAACCCAAACATCATCCCGACGTAAGGCGGCAAGTGCGTTACCGTTTTAAAAATAGGAACAAAAACAATCATCCCCAATCCAAGGAACAGCATCGTCTGACTACTCAATAATTTTCCTTCATCCCGATTGTCCTCCTCCTTCACATCGATTTCTCCCTGGAAGGCCGGAAGGAACATTGCAATGGCTAATGGCACAACCGCACAAACAATAGAAGGTATCACTAAGTTTTGAATCAACCCGGCCGTGCTTACCTTGTCACCAATCCAGAGCATCGTCGTCGTTACATCACCGATGGGCGACCAGGCACCTCCGGCATTCGCAGCGATGACCACCATCCCTGCATACCAAAGCCGTTCGGTTTTGTTCGGGATGATTTTTCTCAGAAGCGTGACGAGTACAATCGTAGCAGTCAGGTTATCAATGATGGCGGAAAGGACAAAAGCCAGTGCGCCTAAAATCCACAATAATTTTTTCTTGCTGCGGGTTTTTACCCATCCTTTTAGAATTTCAAAGCCGCGATGCAGATCGATGATTTCTACAATAGTCATGGCTCCGATAAGGAAGATGAGTATCTCCGAGGTTTTACCGAAGTGATGCAGCAGAATGCCCTTGAATCCGCCCGCTGCCGTTTTATCCATACCATTAAACATATCATATATGTGTGGATGCATGGGGTCATGGGCGTCGATCACGGACAGCGATCCGCCGTAAAAACCCATAGCAAGTAAGGCCCACATCACGGCTCCCATGAGAATAGCGGGAACGGTTTTATCTAATTTGAGGGGATGCTCGAATACAATGACGAGGTAGCCTATTACAAAACAAAGTATTATAGCGGGAATCATGGAGATGGTTTTATATTATATTAAAAAACAGTTTGTCACTTTGCAATTTTGGGAAGTGTTTATTATTAAATAAAATAATATAACACTTTTTCATCTCGAACGGAGTGAGAGATCTTGTCTGGAAGTAGAAATCTGATTCCTAAGAAAATTTCCCAGTTAAAGCAGGGAACATCTTTTTTTGCTTCGTAGAGAAGATTTCTCCTTACTGACGCCAAGGTCAGCACAGGCTCGTCGAAATGACAAATTCAAGTTTTTAGCATTTTGATTATATCGAAACGCATCATCAGGTCTTTGACCTGAACAAATACCATGCAGGTAAAAAACCTACACCAGTCATTTAAAACTATCGGTTTATTATCGTTTTGGGGAAATGCGGTGCAAAAGTAAGAAAATTATCAGGAATTTTACCTTGTTAAATAAACACTTCTATTGCGATCCAGCTCTCTAAAAAATGGGTCTGTCAAATCTTTGATAAAGCGAATAGCTTCTCCCGTGCTTTTCATCTCCGGCCCCAGGTTTTTATCTACATCCGGAAATTTATTAAAACTAAAAACCGGCACCTTGATCGCATAGCCTTCCATTTCATTTTTTATATCAAAATCCTTCAACTTCTTCTCGCCCAACATCACCATCGTCGCAATTTTTAAATAAGGAACCTTGTAGGCTTTTGCGATAAACGGCGTGGTGCGCGAAGCTCTTGGATTGGCTTCAATGACGTACACTTTTTCATCCTTGATAGCAAATTGTATATTAATGAGTCCCTTGATCTTCAGGGCGAAGGCCAGCTTGCGGGTGTATTCTACCATTTTATCAATGACCTCCTGCGACAAACTGTAAGGCGGCAACACGGCAGAACTATCCCCGGAGTGAATCCCGGCAGGTTCGATGTGTTCCATGATGCCCATGATGCACACGTCATCTCCGTCGCATATCGCATCGATCTCCGCTTCGCGGGCGCGTTCTAAAAACTGATCAATTAATATTTTATTATCAGGCATGTGTTTTAGAATGCCCAAAACGCTGTGCTCCAATTCTTCATCATTAATCACAATCCGCATCCGCTGACCACCCAGCACGTAGGAAGGCCGAACGAGGACGGGATAGGTTACGCGGTTGGCGATAGTGAGGGCTTCATCCGCATCCTCCGCTGCGCCGTATTCAGGATAAGGAATATCCAACTCCTTGAGTAAGTCTGAGAAAGCGCCTCGATCCTCTGCCAGGTCCATCGACTCGTAGGACGTACCGATTATTTTAATATTATTTTTATTAAATTTTTCAGCGAGTTTCAAGGCGGTTTGTCCACCGAGCTGAACGATAACGCCTTCGGGTTTTTCGTGTTCGATGATTTCTTCGATATGCTCCCAGAAGACTGGTTCGAAATACAATTTATCTGCAATATCAAAATCAGTGGAAACGGTTTCCGGGTTGCAATTGATCATAATCGCT
>JAHDCK010000029.1:10298-19602 GCA_020629915.1 Saprospiraceae bacterium | reverse complement strand
ATTATAATAAATTTTCTAATTCCAAAAAGGGATCGCTTGTCTCTCCCATTCCTGCAAAATCAGGTGCAGATTTTAAATTGGAAATCATTTCCACTTCCTTTCCCATAAGGGAATGCTTGACAGAAACCTCTGCACCAGAATATAATTTCCGCCAATCCTGCCAGGAATTTTCCATTCCACCCACCGGAATAATTTGAACCCACATTTTCCAGGCGATGGGTTTGAAGTTTTCATCCAAAATCCAAACGTAAGCATCACCCGGTGTTACACCCCCGGAAGTATACTGAACCTTCAATCCTTCCCGGCCATCTTCCAGCGTCACCAAGCTTCGCTCCGTTCCCGGATCAAATGCTTTCACCACCGGATTTAACCAAAAACTATCATTGCAGAAATTTTTCCACGCTTTTTGTATCAGTTCATTCGCAGCCTCTCCTTCCAGTTTTTCCCCTTTAGAAAAAGCAATTCCATTGACTTTTTTTGTATTTAATAAAACTACATCTTCTCCCATTGTCACTTTAACAAAATGGCGTTCCTTATCCCACAAATAATCATTCATGCCAGAGAAAGTCCACTGAATATATTTGGTAGAATCCCAGGCCGCTACATTGACAGATTCCATCATTTTCCGGGCTACTTCATCCGCCTCACTCCCTTTTTTCCCAGCAGGTTCAGACTGGTTATACATAAAAAATAATACTATACCAGCCAAAACCAGTAATAAAAGACCAATTCCTAAAAATTTGAGTATCCGTTTCATTATGCTTTTTTTTTGTAAATTTTATTTATTTAATATTTCCTCCTTATTGAAAAAAATAGATCGAAACTGTAAACAATAGCGTAGCTTTACAGTTCAAAATACACATTCGCTAAAAAACCTATTTCTTCATTTAAAAAACATGAGATGAAATTAGCGATTTTTAAATTAGGACTTTTAATTCTTTTACAAATTCCATTTTTCTTATTGGCTCAACAGGGCAACTGGCAGGGAAAAGGTGGCAGAGGAGAAGGCAAACCAAGTCCAGTCATCATTAAAGGGAAAGTTTTTACGGAAAGCAATAAGCCTTTGGAGTTTGCAACAGTTTCTTTGCATAGTCACAGGGATAGCAGCCTAATCAATGGAGGCTATACCAATGAAAAAGGAGAATTCAGAATGGAAAATCGCCCGGGTAGATTTTATCTGATCGTTGATTTTTTATCCTATACCCAAAAGGTAATTCCCATGATAAAAGTCAAACCCGGTACGCCTGTGGTCGATCTCGGTATTATTATTTTAAGTGAAAATACAACTACACTGGATGAGGTAGAAGTGCGTGCAGAGCGATCCAGTATGGAGTTAAAACTGGATAAACGCGTTTTTAATGTAGGAAAAGATCTCGTCAATGCTGGTTCAAATGCCGCTGAAATTCTGGATAATGTCCCTTCAGTAGAAGTGGATATTGATGGAAATGTGAGCCTGAGAGGAAGTGAAAATGTACGTATTTTAATAGATGGGAAACCCTCCGGACTCGTGAGTACGAGTAGTACGGAAGCCTTGAAACAAATGCAGGGCGATATGGTCAAAAGTGTGGAAGTTATCACCAATCCTTCCGCCAAATTTGATGCAGAAGGTGAAGTTGGAATTATTAATATCGTCCTTAAAAAAGAAAAGAAAAAAGGCGTGAACGGTACATTTGGTCTGACGGCTGGCTGGCCGGAAAATTTTGGGGCGCGATACAGTCTGAATTTCCGCCGGGATAAAATCAACTTCTTTTCCAACTTTGGCATTCGTTACCGCAGAAATCCTGGTGGAGGAACTTACTTTCAGGAAACTATTATTGATGATGTTTTATATAAATATAATACAGAATCCAAGCACATTCGAGGAGGAGCTGGTGGCAATATTCAGGTCGGGATGGATTATTACATCAATGAAACTAATACTCTGACGGGTTCAGTTCTTTACCGTCATAACAATGGAGACAATGATGCCAAAACTACTTATTTTGACTTAGACTCAAATGACAATCTTTTAAATACAACTGTACGGGATGTAGATGAAAACGAAAAGAAAAATGTCATTGAAACCAATCTCTCCTACCAGAAAACTTTTGGCCATCGCAAGCATAAGTTAACTGCAGATTTTACATATTATCAAAACGATGATACAGAAATTGCAGATTATATAGAAACAACTGATATAGAAAATACCCCGGATATATTTCAGGCTTCCACCAATACAGAAGATCAAATTAATTATATGTTTCAATCAGATTATACTCGTCCGATTGGCAAGGATGGAAAATTTGAAACCGGAATAAAAGGAAATATACGAAGTATTGTTAATGACTTTCAGGTTCAACAAAGAACGGAAAACAGCGAATTTGAAATTTTGCAGAATTTCAATAATGAGTTGAGATACTCAGAAAACATATATGCTGCTTATGCCATGTATGGAAATAAATATAAGGAGTTTGGTTATCAATTAGGATTGCGATCTGAATACTCAGATATAAAAACAGAACTATTGGAAACCAATGAATCTAATCCCAGAGATTATTTAGACTTTTTCCCGACGGTTCATCTGACTTACAAACTGACGGAAAAAGATCAGGTGCAACTCAGTTACAGCCGAAGAATTAGCCGACCTCGTTTTTGGTATCTGCTCCCATTTTTTACTTTTAATGATGTACGAAACCGCTTCTCAGGAAACCCTGATCTCGATCCGGAATATACCAATTCCTTTGAAGCCGGATATTTAAAATATTTTGAAAAAGGTACTTTGTTATCCAGTATTTATTATCGGTATAGAACAGGGTTGATAGAACGGGTTAGAATAGTGCAGAATGATGGAACGACGGATTTATTCCCTATAAATTTGGCAGAGGAAAACAATTTTGGTCTTGAATTTAGTTTCTCCTATGATTTGACAAAATGGTGGAAAGCCAATGCCAATTTCAATTTTTTCAGAGCTATCCGACAGGGAGAATACGAGGGACAAATTTTGGAAAGTGATGCCTACCGATGGAACAGCCGTTTGAACTCCCGCATGAATTTTGCTAAAGATTTTACTTTTCAGACTTCTTTCCGTTACCGCAGTCCGGGCATCACTACTCAGGGACGTAGCCTGTCTATATACAATTGGGATGCAGGCATTTCAAAAGATATTTTTAAAGGAAAAGGCACACTGACTTTGAGTGCGAAAGATATTTTAAACACAAGAAAACGGAGAAGTATTACTGAATTGCCGGGATTTTATGCGGAGTCAGAATTCCAATGGCGTTCGCGAACCGTTGTTTTGGATTTCACTTATCGCCTCAATCAGAAAAAATCAAGGAGACCTCAGCGGGGGAGCTGGGATGGTGGAGATGGTGGGTTTTGATTTTTTGACTATTATTGATTAGTTTTTATATTTGGGGGCAAAAAAAATTTACTATGGCAAAAGTACTGGATTGTTTTACAGGCTCCATAACCCCTTTTGTTCCTTCTTCCTCTAATCCTTGGGATAAAAAAAAGGTACAACATCTTTTTAGACGAGTTGGATATGATTTACCACCAAATGAAATTAACAATTATTTAAGTTTAACACCTTCTGAAATAGTCGATCAAATTATTGATGAGGCTTTAGCTTTGCCCCTAACTCCTTTTCCAGCCTGGGTTAACTGGGTTTATGAGGATTTCCCTGATAATGCAAACCGAGAATTTAAATTTACAACCGTTCGAAGAGGAATGGTTAATAATGCCTATTCACAAACTTTAAGAGGACGACTTGTTATATTTTGGCATAACCATTTTGTTACTCAAAAGACAACCTACGGTACGCCTGTTTTCTCCTTGAAATACCTCCGACTTTTTGAAAAATATGGACTAAAGGATTTTAAAAAACTTGTATATGAGATTGGGATAGATGATGCGATGTTAACCTATTTAAATGGTAGACAAAATGTAAAAGCAGCACCCAATGAAAATTATGCCCGAGAGCTATTTGAATTATTTACCTTGGGTGAAAAACAGGGCTATTCACAAGAAGATATCGAAGAGGCTGCAAGAGCTTTAACGGGTTATTCCTCACAGGATGAAGTATGGGGGCCAATTTCCTTCAACCCGGATGACCATGATGATGGGGTAAAAACCATTTTTGGAAAAACGGGAAACTGGACCTATGATGATTTAATCGATATCCTTTTTGAAGAAAAAGCATACACTATATCTTTATTTATATGTCATAAATTATATCAATATTTTATAGGTCCAATCGTAGATAAGGATATTTTACATGAACTTAGAATTACATTCATTGCCAACAACTGGCAAATAAGTCCGGTTTTAAAACAACTTTTTAAAAGTGAACACTTTTTTAGCGAGGCCAATATTGGAACAAAGATAAAGTCCCCGGTAGACGTCCTGTTGTCTTTCTGTAAAACTCTCAATTTTGATATAAACACCCCTGATCGTCTTGATACAATTATTGTTTTTGCAGAAAATTTAGATCAGTGGTTACTGCAACCCGTAGATGTAGCGGGGTGGCAAATGGACCGCACTTGGGTGGATACCAAAACAATGCCTCTTAGATGGAAAGCTATCAGTCATCTTTCTGATATCATAAATGAATATGACCCTGAATTATTCAGAACATTCGCTATGAATGTTTTAGGTATGAATACTTCTGATCCTTATTTAATTTCCTCTGCCATAGTAGATCATTTTCTGCCAAATGGCCTTCAGAATCCTCAGGATTATGATATTGCCAATATTATTTTTAAAGGTGATGTTCCACAAAATTATTATGATGATGGAATTTGGGATTTAGATTGGGGTACACTGCCTTTACAAGTTATGGATCTAATTAAACATATTTCAAAAATTCCCGAGTTTCAACTTTCCTAATTAAATGAATATGAAAAAAGATAACTCACCTCGTTGCTCTGCTCATTCAAAAGGGCATCAAAAGGAACACCATGTTTGGTCAAGAAGATCTTTTATTAAAAATCTTGGTTTAGCTGGAGGAGCATCATTAGTGTTTGGAAAGTTTTCTGTTTCCACAAGCCCGCTTAATGCATTTGAACTATCCTTAAACAATTCGGAATCAGATCGAATTTTAGTATTAATTAGGTTAAAAGGTGGGAATGATGGACTGAATACCATTGTCCCGCTTTATGATTACGACTATTACGCCAATCAAAGACCCAATATTAAAATTCCGGAAACTTCTGTTTGGAGTTTGTCCGACGAATTAGGGATGCCTATTCAAACTAGTGGTCTCCAAAGTCTCTGGAACGAAGGAAAAATGAAAGTGGTGCAAGGGGTAGGATATGAAAGTCAAAATCTTTCGCATTTTAGATCTTCTGATATTTGGGGTTCAGGAAGCTCTCCAAACGAAGAAATTCGTTCCGGGTGGCTGGGTCGGTATTTGGGATCAGTTTATCCTGATTATATTTCCAATCCACCAGAGGTTCCCCCTTCCATTCAAATCGGAGGGGCTTCCAATAATATTTTCTATGACAATAATTCAGATAGACTTGGTTTTTCAGTGACCTCTCCTAACGAATTGGCCCAAATTGCTCAAAATGGAGCGCTTTACGATGTCAATAATCCACCGGATTGCATTTTTGGAGAGCAAGTAGCCTACCTTCGTTCTATAGCAAACTCAACCTTTCTTTACGCAGATAAAATAAAGGAGGCCTATGATGCAGGTTCTAACTCAATTGATTACCAAAACTTTTTTGGCGATCAACTTGCATTGGTTGCTCGTTTAATAAAAGGAAATCTAGGATCTAAAATTTATCTGGTAACCCTAGATGGCTTTGATACCCATGCCGCTCAATACAATAAGCATTTAAACTTAATAGAAACTTTTTCAACTGCAGTTGGCAAATTTTTTGAAGACCTCGAAGAAACTGGCGATGCTTCCAGAGTTTTAGCAATGTCTTTTTCAGAATTTGGAAGAAGAGTAAATGAAAATGCGTCACTTGGAACAGATCATGGAGCTGCTGCTCCTCTGTTCTTTTTTGGAGAAGCACTTCAGGGTAGTGGAATAATTGGTAATAATTTAAACCTGGAGGATTTAGACGATGTTGGAAATCTTCAATTCCAACATGATTATCGATCTATTTATGCGTCAGTTATGCAAAATTGGCTATGCATAGAACCACATCTGGTGAATGATTTTTTGTTTGGAGATTTTCCAAGAATTGACAGTCTGGGTTTTATGTGTCAGGAGGAAGTGACCCCTGTTTTTAACCCAACTGATTTAGTAGAAGTTAAACACTGGGTCTTTAATGCAAGTCCGAATGAAGTGACGATTCGGTTTATCCTTCCCAGAAAAATGAAAGTGCAGTTACAAATTGTAAGTGTCCTCGGAAAAGTGGTGGCAAATTTATATGACGGTTTCAAACCTGCCTGCCAACATGATTTTGCATATTCAAATTCACATTTAGGTCTCGGGATATTTTATTATCGACTAATAATAGATGGAAAAATCTACAGCAATCCGTTAATTATTAGAAATTAACTTTTTTAAAACAACGACAAAAAAACTAATATAAATAAAATCACCAGGAACACAACCACCCAAAGCATAAAACGGTTGTTACCTCGGTAAATATTAAATAAAAGATCCATTAAATCACGCCACTCGCGATTTTTTGCATATTTTTCTTCAACTAATACGAAGTATTTTTTCACCTTGTGATTGCCGTGTTTTTTTAATATAAAAAATTTTTGGTTTAAAAAGGCAAGATCATATAATTCATGGGTTTTTAAAAACTCAATGATTAAGGTGTTGGTTCCCTCCAAATGTCGCCAAACGCCTTTAGAAATATTACCCTGATTGGATTGCAGGTACTCTCCCTCTGCCAAAAACAGATGCAAAACACTTTCATGAAAATCATCAGTGTCCCGAACTTCTTTCCAGCGTATGACTTTCTTCCCCTGAATTTTTGGAATTAATTCATATAAATCTTCACTCATGGGACGAATTTGGGGGAGAATTTTATCCAAATACTCGTCCATGGTACTCCCTTCCGGCAATTCCAAGTCAAAAGTTTCATCAAAAATATTCAATCCTTTGGCCATGAATTTTGGTTTGATTGGATGCAAATTAAAAAAATACCTTTCAATATTTCAATTTTTTATTTGAATCCGGTTACTTTTGCTTCCCCACAAAGTCAATAAAATAACCCCTTTTGTTTCATCCCCTTTTTCATTTAAAAATTAAATCAACTAACTATGCCAAATTTTTTTAATCCACTCGACCCGATCAGTACATTTAAAACCATAAAGAATCTTGTTGACAATATCCGGGAAGCCAACAAGGAAAACCCGGAAGAACAAACTGCACCCGACGAAGTTTTTGAAAAACTCGATGATAAAATTAAAAATTTGGTGGAAGATGAAAATAGAGAAACGACCATCGAAGATTTAGAAAGAGTAGTAGATGAGGTGAAGCAAGATAATCAGAATGACCCAAATGTTGATACGGCTGATGAGGATCTTTTTGAACGAATAAAACAGCAAATTCGTGAGATGGAAGACCAGGAGGATGATTATGATGAGGAAGATGAAGAAAACCGGGAACGTGCCAAAGGTGGAAAAGGAAAAGGGAAATGGAAGAAAATGCAAAATCAGGGAAGAGGCCGAGGTCGCAGAAAAGGAGATGATGATGACGATAATAATTATGATGAAGAAAAAAGGGAAAGACGGAAAAAGAGAGAGGAGGAAGAAAGAGAAAGAAGAAAGAAACAACGGGAAAATGAACGGGAGGATATGAAAAAATTGCGCGAAATTGCCCGTAAAAAAATTGATACGATAAATGAAGAAATTCAGATTCACCGGGAAGCTATCCAACGACTCAAAGGCGAACGAGAAGAAATCCGTAGTCAGTTTCGAGGAAAGGACGATTAATTCAAGTACTGATTTTATTTTATATATAAAAACCTGCTCTTATTCCGAGCAGGTTTTTTTGTTTCCTCTGCTTGGTAAACTCAGAGGATTTCCTTTGTTTTGCTAAAAATACCAACTTATGAAATTACTGGATGGAAAAACGATATTACTGACCGGCGGTTCTCGCGGAATTGGTGAAGCAATGGCCCGTAAATTTGTCGAGCATGGTGCTCACGTTGCGTTTACCTATCGCTCTTCTGCCGAGCGGGCTAAAAAAATTGAAGCCGAACTCAATGACTCCGGACTTTGCTGTAAGGCCTATCAGTCTGATGCCAGTTCATTTCAGGCCTGTGCGGATCTAATTGCTGCGGTATTGAAGGATTATGAAAAAATTGATGTATTGGTTAATAATGCCGGGATTACTCAGGATAACCTTTTACTTAGAATGAGCGAGGAGCAGTGGGATAAAGTAATTGACACCAATCTTAAGTCAATTTTTAATATGACAAAAAATATCCTGCGTCCCATGATGAAACAACGCCATGGTTCTATCATCAATATCACTTCTATTGTCGGAATAACCGGAAATGCTGGTCAGGCTAACTACGCCGCATCCAAAGCCGGAATAATCGGTTTCACAAAGTCAATTGCCAAGGAGGTCGCCTCCAGGAATATCCGCTGTAACGCCATTGCACCGGGTTTTATCGAAACGGAGATGACTCAGGATTTACCTGAGGATAAAAAAGCAGAATTTATGGCTGGGATTCCATTGAAACGATTGGGTCAGGGATCAGAAGTCGCAGATGCAGCCGTTTACCTGGGTTCAGATATGTCTTCTTATGTCAACGGTCAGGTGTTGAGTGTTTGCGGAGGATTAAATTGCTAATCAGATTATACCTTATTTTTTTATACGTATAAATTCCATTTTAGTCAAATCCCGATTTGCCTTAAAAATTTTATCCAGTTGCTTTGTAACCGGTAGTGTGGCTTTTTGTAGAAACAAGGAGATGCCATTCAGGGGTTCGCCTTCTTTTCGGCTGGAAGGATTTAGTCCCTTGCGGATGGCTCCGCAGACCAGATAGCTCGTTCGGATATTGAGAAATTCATATTGTTTTAATTCAAATCCAACTTCATTGCAAATGGAGGCAAAGTACTCGATTGGTCGCCCTTTACATAAATCATCTCCTTTTATATGACTTTCCACTCTTTCAAAAAGAATGACCCGATCAGCTGAGACCCGGCACATTTCTTTTAGAATAGCTTGCATCATTTTTTCATCCGTATTGTGTTGTAACACTGTTGCCGAAAAAACGATATCAAATGTTTTATCTTCAAAGGGTAAACGCTGACCATCAATTTTCACTAATTCTACCTCATCCGGGGTATTTGCAGTCGCCAATTCTATCATGTCATTAGAGATATCTGCCCCGGTCAGGCGCGACGGCTG
>JAHDCK010000029.1:0-10288 GCA_020629915.1 Saprospiraceae bacterium | reverse complement strand
CCCTGAGATTCCCTCCGGGGCCAGAGCCAAGTTCCATTACTTTTTTTCCTTTAAAATCCACCCCGTGAAGCATTTTCAGAAATTCCTGCCGCTTGTATTCGTAGTACGGTTCATCGTCACCAGCGATGATATTTTGTCCGTCCCTTTCCCCTATTCTTTTAGCTACATCGGACCAGTAAGGTTCCGGATGATAATTCGATGATGACATATTATTTTTTTTGTGGATTACAAAGATCGGAAAAATAGATCAGTCCAAAAAATCCTTCCGAAAAATTCTCGATTTTTGTCACGTCCTACACCAATTCATCTTCTCCGGGCTGTCGGGTTTGAGGAACGGCCTTTTGTTCGGGTAGGTCATCCAATTCCAGTCCTTCCTGCGGTTCCTCCAAACTACTATATTTTTTGCGGTTTATTTTTTCCAATTCTTTTTCCATCTCCATTTCTTCCCAATCCGGGTCATCCGTTGGGAAACCGGGTAATCCAAAAACATTAATGTAATTCAGCGCAACTCCAATCCCCCACCCCAAAATTGGCCAGTAAAACCACCAGCCCTCTCCTGTAAAATAATTCAGCAGGAAAAAGAAAACACAAAAAACGAGGTAAGTAGATAAATGCTGATAAAACTTTTTTTTGGCTTTGACTTTTTTTCTGGCCTTTTTGTAATCTGATTTATTCATATTTATAAAATTTAAAGAAGCTTATCCAGCGTCAAATTGACTTGATTTTTTATTCGCTTTGTTAATAATTCAGATAAAATATCAAACTCAGTTTTTGAATACGTTTTCACAATTTTTCCATCTTCCAAATGATTGATTTTATCACATAGACCAGTCAAAGAAGATAGAATATGAGAAGAAATTAATATGATTTTATTCTTTTCTTTTATTTTTTTTAGAATATGAAAAATTTTCTCATTACTTTCAATATCCACTCCGTTGAAAGGTTCGTCTAATATAAAAACATCATATTCTTTCAATAGCAATCCCATTAGAGCAATTTTCTTTCGCATCCCGGTAGAATATTCATCCACTAATTTATCCAGTGGCAAATCAAAAATTTCATTCCACCCTTCCACTTTAGCGGCATCCCCTCCTCGATTTAGCAATTGCAAATATTCCCTGCCTTTCATATAAGGGTAAAAATAATTTTCTGTTTCAAGAAAACCGATTTGCCGGGAGGTTAGGGCCTTCTGATGAAATGAAATCTCTCCTGAATCAGGCAGCAGCGTTCCATACAAACAATTAAACAAAGTCGTTTTTCCCGCTCCGTTCATTCCTAAAATCCCACTGATTTCTCCCCTGGGAATTTCCAGAGAGAGATCGTCTAAAACTGTTTTATCCGTATATTTAAACTTAATGTTTTTTAATTCTAACATATTAAATTATTCAAAATACATTTTTAAGTGGTTTTTACATTTATACCAATAAAATATAAAAAATCCTATAGCCACTGGAATAAAAACTCCCAGTAAAACCGCCCCTGTAAATAACCCGATTGCTACGCTGTTATACAATCTAATTCTATCCGGAAAATAATGGGCATACTTGTATAGAATACTAAAGGCTACAATGAAAGCTCCCAAGATCAAAACTACGACAGATATATACCATAATTGCATATTCAAAACAATCCAAAACAATAAAACAGGCAAAGAAGAAAGTAGAAATAAACCAACACCTATTTTAATTTTGCTAACAATAAAATTTCCTTTATAATAAAAAACATTGAACAAGGCTCTTGATTCCGTCCAATCGTAAAAAGACGCAACTGTCAGGGCCAACAAAACAAGGACGAGGATACCCCAGACATAAAAACTCCCCAATATTCCAATTATATTCAAAAATAAAATACCAACAAACATTCTCCTAAACCCGGAACGCCACTCAAAAGCTTCCAGGGGAATCCATCTGAAATCTATTTCGCTGCTAAGCGACCGCAGATCCCTCACTCCCGTTGGCACAACAGAAATGATCCCAATGGTTAAAATCAATAATAATATATGAAAAAAATTTGAATAAAATATAAAGAAAACCAACAAAGGGGACACCAAAAGCAGATATTCTGAAAAATAAACGAAAGCAGGAGTTTGGGAAAGTGTCTTGACAAATAATCCATCCTGCCTTCTCAGGTGAAACCCTCCCAAAATTAAACCAACCGCCCAGCAAGAATAGTGTGGAGGAGCCATAGCCAGCCAATCCAAAGAGCGCATCATAACCCCCAGCAACAATAGCAAAAGGACTATCAAATAACCCCAGCCAGCCTCCTCAAACAAACGCCAGGTCTGCTTTAACCGAAATTTTAGAATGTATAAAAGGTGATCCAAGGGTTAATAATTTCAAGCAATGTATTATTTTTCTTTAAAAATGGCCAATTCATTCGATGTTATTCCCCTTTTTTTCTATAAAATAACAGCCGGTTCAAAATGGGCCAAATGAGACAATGTCAAATATTAATGATAGAAAAAAACTTATATTTCAAGCTTAATCCGTAACTTTCGGAAAATTTAAAGGAGAAAATAGCAGTATTATGTTTACTCAACATTTAACACACTTCAAATGGGTTGTTTTTTTTCTCACAGGGCTAAGTATTGCCAGTTGCCAGTTTGAAGATGAAGCACCACCCGAGCAATCGAGTTTTGATGATTATATCGATGGATATTTTGTGGTTAACCAGGGTTCAGATCTCAATGAAACGGGTTCTCTGAGTTTTGTGTATTATGATGATAATATTATTCTGAATACTATTTACCAAGATAAAAATCAGTTGGCACTTGGGAAAAATCCTCAATCTATTTCCGTTCATAATAACAAAGCCTATCTCGTTGTAGGCGGTGATAATGAAGTTAAAATCGCAGATGCTATTTCCTTAATAAGGGAAGCTTGGATCTCCGGATTTGAAAATCCTAAATATTTCCTGGGTATATCTGACACCAAGGGTTATGTTTCTCAACAGGGAGCAGATGGTACCAACAGCTCGATAGCTGTAGTGGATCTCGTTTCTCAATCTGTTTCTAAAACTATACCGGTTGGAATGGGTGCTTCCAGAATGGTGCTAGCGGATGGAAAAGTTTTCCTGTGCAATAGTGGCGGCCTGGATGATAATAATACATTAAGTATTATCAATTCTTCTACCGATAGCAAAGAAAGTGATATGATTTTAGGTTATAACCCAAATAGCATAGTTAAAGATAAAAACGGAAAAGTATGGGTGCTTTGTGGCGGGAAAAAAGTTTATGATGCTGATGGCGATATCATCCCTACGGAGTCTACACCCGGAAGCTTACATCGGATTAATCCATCCAGCATGGATATAGAAACCACAATGGAATTTGCCGATTTGGAAAATGCTCCACGTTCATTATGTACTAATAATCCCAATCAGACATTATATTATATAAGCGGAAATTATATCTATAGTCAGGATGCCGATAGTGATAATCTGGATGAGGAAACCGTTTTGCTGGGTAATTTTTACAGCATAGGTATTGGACCAAATTCCGAATCAGTTTTTGTTACTAAACCTGGAGATTTTTCAAGCAGAGGAAATATTATTCAATATTCACTGTCTACAGGGGAAGTAGAGAATCAGTCGACCGTTGGTATCGGGCCTATTGATTTTTTATTTAGATAACAGGGTTGTTCAAAAACAAATTATTCGGATATGAAAAATTCTTTTTCCGAAAAACGCTAATATTCCAATAAAAATAAATTAACCTTGTTCAAATATAAAATAAGGTCGCAACATTAGTTTCGGCCTTATTTTTTTACTATTGTGGATGGAGCAGCCAGCTGAATGCCATCAAGCCAGGCGTTTTGTGTCAAGCCGGGGCGCCTGACAGAAATCTGGGCAAAAACTATAAGTTAATAACCTTCAGCGGCCGGCTGTGACTTCAATTTATTTCGCAGACAAGTTGCGACTTGACAACAACCAACACTATTTTTTAGCGGAATATTATTATTTTAAAATTATAATAAAATGATCAATTTAATAAGTGACACGGTTACAAAGCCTACCCCTGCAATGCTGGAAGCCATGATGTCTGCCGAAGTAGGTGATGATGTATTTCGGGAAGACCCTACTGTTAATGCCCTTGAAGAAAAAGCGGCAAAAATGTTTGGAATGGAAGCCGCTGTTTATTGTCCATCCGGGACTATGACCAACCAAATTGCCATCCGGGTGCATTGTCGCCAACTCGATGAAGTTATCTGTGAACAACTAGCGCATATTTATCAATCCGAAACCGGGGGATATGCCTCTAATTCCGGAGTAGCCATAAAGTTGCTTCCCGGAAAAAATGGAAAACTTTCACCGGATCAAATTGAAGCAGCTATCAATCCCGATTACGACTGGAAGCCAAAATCTACCCTTGTTTCACTTGAAAATACCTGCAATATTGCAGGCGGCAGTTATTATACGGTTGAGGAATTTAAAGCCATCCAAAAACTTTGTACAGATAAAAATCTAAAGTTACACCTGGATGGAGCGCGGGTGTTTAATGCGTTGGTAGAAACCGGGGAAACTCCGGAACAGATCGGGTCTTGCTTTGATTCCATTTCTATTTGCTTATCCAAGGGATTGGGGGCGCCGGTAGGTTCACTGCTTCTCGGAAATTCGGCTTTTATTCATCAGGCGCGTAGAATGCGGAAAGTCATGGGAGGCGGAATGCGCCAAGCTGGTTTTCTGGCTGCTGCCGGATTGTATGCCCTTGAAAATAATATCGATCGATTAAAAACCGATAATAATCGGGCAAAAATGCTTGCAGAGGTATTAAAAAAATTAAATTATATAGAAAATATCCGTCCTGTTAAAACAAATATTTTAATTTTTGATGTAAAAAAACCTTACACGGGAACTTCCTTCCTGGAAAAGTTAAAACAACACGATATCAATGCTGCTGCTTTTGGCCCGCAAACTATTCGGTTTGTTACCCATTTGGATGTCTCTGATGAGATGATGAATAAAACGATTGAGGTTTTGAATCAATTAAGTTTATAATCAATTTAAAAAAAGGTTCTTCGACAAATCCCGTGGAAACTGCAAGTTTTGAAAAATTCAGTTGGCCATACGATAAATGTTTGTACTATTTTCATAGCTATCACTTCTTCATTTTTCTTCGCCTTTCGTTTCCACGGGATTTGTCTAAGAAGGAAAAAAAATAAAATTGAAGCAAAAAATAAGTTATATCATTTTCCTTTCTGTTTGGATTTTCGGATGTGTAAAATCTAAATCAATTTTTTAGCACGCTTGACCTCCTAACTAATGTAGATACTATCTATATGAATAAGGGGACGTTTTACCAAAAACTGGAAGAAACAGAAAATAATACCCGTTATTGTTTACTGGATTCCTTGTACGGTACGTTGATATGTGAGTTTAGTTTTCCGGATTTCAGTGGCCATTAAAATAAATCAAATTAATGTTTTAAAATATAATAAAAAACCCCAAGCAATATTGCAATTACTTGGGATTCTTTATTATATGAAAAATTATTACTTTTTAACCACCCTGCGCACCATCGTCTTTTCCCCTTCACCTAATTGTAAAAAATACAATCCATTCGGGAATGCCTTCAGGGATACAACGCCCATCAAAATGCCATTGTAATTGATTAACTGACCATTAGTAACCGTTTTTCCTGTTGCATCGAAAACTCGCACTTTCATATCCCTTTGATCTTTAAAACCACGCACTTCCACGAAAATACTTTGGGAAGTTGGATTTGGAGCGATGAGGACTTGATGACCAAAAATCTGGTCTTCCGTATTTACGGTTACCGAAACATTCACTTGCAGGGTGCGCAAACAACCCGTTGCATCCTTGACATAAATGATATAAGGCCCTGCTGGAAGATTTTCAAAAATATTACTGCTCTGGTAAGTAACTCCTCCGATGGAATATTCGTAAGGCGTCGCCCCACTGCTGGCAGAAATGGTAATGCTGCCATCCGAACTCCCCTGACTGGAAACATCCTGGACATTGGCCATAATTTCCATAGTACAGGAGCCAATAGTAACCTGAGTAGACTCTTCGCACTCAAATGCATCTCGGACAACTACATCATAAGTATCGGGAGAAAGACCCGAGAAAACGTTACTGGGTTGAAAATTTGCCCCTCCATCATTGCTATATTCAAAAGGCGGTTGTGATCCATTTGCCTGTACACTAATCACGCCATCATTGGCTCCCGGCATGGATTCATTCTGCCCGCTTGCAACCATACTCAACACGCATTCAACCGATGTACAGAATGTATTGATTTCCTGGGAGCCGAAATTGGCATTCTGCAAACTAGCCACTACATCCCCATTGGAGTTTCGGATTTTATAATCCCCCTCTACTCCACCATAAGCTAAACCATCCCCATAAGAATCATATATAACAAAAGTATAACAACCAGAATCCACACACATTTCTTCTGTATATAAAGTTTCTGTATCTGAATAGGGTCCGCCATCATAAAGCACATTTCCATTCAGATCTTGTAATTCCCAAGTCGTTTCATTCGGATATAAATCCGTAAGTAACTCAAGCGTCAGTTCACCACCGTTAAGAAGATAAGTAAATACAAATTCAAAACTATTATTAGAAATATCCTCATCCATTCCACCATTGGCAGAAGTAACATTTAAATTTATCGTATTATTCCCATCTGCAAATGAAACACCCGAAATCAAAACGTTCTCAACATCTCCTGGAGCTAAGTTTCCTGTCCAGTTAAAAGTTTGCAGAGTACCACCGTTTATTTGATAGGTAAAATCAGCAGAAGTAAGGATTTCTACCCCATCATTTCTTAATAATACTTGAAATTCATCTATATTACCACAAGCAAATGGCCCAATGCCTTCTACTCCTGTTACTGCTGCATCATTTTTTGGTAGCTGATAAATGGTTCTTCTAAGGGTATCATTATAATAAGTTGTATCATTCACCATAGAAGTTATGATAGTGAAATCATAGGGACCAACTGCGGTCATATCAACCGTTGGCCCAAAAGTATGTATGTAGGTACTATCCGGCAATAAAATCATATTTACCATATCGGTAACAAAAGGGCTTCCATCCATACTGTAACTTACAGTGAAACTATCAGCCTGTAAATATCCAAAATTTCTTACCCCAACAGTGACTTCCTCCGTTGCCGTCAGGTAACCCGAGTTTTGTGGAGAATAAATATCCGCTACGCCAATATCCAACGAATCTCGGCTCAACTGAACACTAATAATTTTTGTACTCCATTGGGTATTAGGTTGATATTCTCCTGTAAACCAAAACCGGCGATCACTAACCGGATCGACAACCATCTGGGCATAATCACCCCACCTGGATGCCATATTTGTACCTCCACCTGTTCCACCCTCATATTCATCAAAGGTCATTTGACCCAAGGGATCGCTTGCCCGTCTTCCGGTCATTCTAAGAGTAGGTAAAACAGTACTTCCAGTAACAGAATATCCCAACATTATATTTCCGGTTCCATCCATGGCAATACTTCCCATAAAACGACTTTGATCATCCGGAGAAAAAGTACCTTCCTGAAAAATAGTCCAGGCACCGCCCGGCAATTTCCTCAATTCATACCAGCGTATTCCAGCTTGCAAATTATTACTTACATCCACAGAAAAATTAAATACTAAAGTTTCATGTGTGCCAAAATTTCTATACTGTACCCGGTACATGACGACATGCTGCAAAGCAGAAAGGGTCGTTCCATCCGGTTGAGCCAGACAATCAAAAATTCCTCCGGTACACAACTGACTTTTAAAAGGTGCGGTTGGCAGTATCGTTACATTGCCAACGGAAGCAGCCCCTGGATTGGACCAGTCTACATCCAATTCCCATACTTCCACATGATCCACACCGCCATCCCAGGAGTCATCGTGAATCCGAACAGCATATCCGGGACTACCGGCTGGAGGAGGCGTTGGGCCATCCCAATCCGCAGGAGTGGCAACCTGAAAAGCATCGGCTGCTACAAATTTATCCATTCCACCCAGTCGCAAAACACCCGGATTAGGATCGCCGTTCATCATGGCATTTTTATCCACAGCGTAAACCGGAATAAAATTATCAGAAAACTCATTAGTGGTAATAAATATAGAATTTTCCCAAATAGCGTATTTTGGATAATCCGGTAAACCAGGTGCGGTAATAGAATAAGCATAATAACTGCCTGTTGGATCTCCCGTTTCGGATATGGCTATGAGCATCGTTGTGAAATCACTGCTTAGCTCTGACAACAACCAACGGTCTGTTGATTGATCGTATAAAACAATAGGATCACCAAGTCCTGATGCATTGAAAGGCGTCCATAAAATATCCATAGCTGAAGGACCAAAGACGGAGTTCCCATCTGTATCATAAACCTGAAAAAAAGCACCATTGCCAGAGTTGATGCCTTGTACATAATGATTGGGGCCAACATCTCCACAAGGGTCAGGCGGAAACACATTTGTCAATGCCTGATCCATACCTTCGATCTCGATATCCGGCATGAGTTGGAAGGAATTTTTTTCTGAGGAATTATTGGATAAAAGAGGATCATTTCCCTTTGGCAATCCGTTCGGATTGAGGTTGGGCATCATCCTGTTCTTTTTAAAATTAAAAATCTCGTCAGGTTTATTGATTTTGGCTTTGGTCCGGCGAGAGCGGGACATGTCCGGCATTAGGGGTTTTTGGGTATGGAGCGGAGCCGTTTTCCCAAGCAGTTTTGCTGTGGAGATCCCGGTGGTATTAATGGGACTAATTTGGGCATTTATAATTTGAAATAAAAAGATAAATATTCCAAAAAATAAAATTTTTAGAAAATGTTTCATGATGAATGGTTTTTCTCAAAGATACAATTTCTACCCTCCTTCTTATTACGATTTAAAAAAATATATCCAAATGGTCAGAATTTTACTTTTCAAGGATTACTTTCAAATTGGCAGGGGAATAATTGACGGACTTCAATGTTTTATTATCCCCCTCTCTAAAGACCAGGAACTGTCCGTCGCGCTCCTTGTAATAACTTTTGGTTCCGTCTCTGTTTGTATAATGCTTTTGAGTTTCAATGGCTTCACCTTCAGTTTTGCAGGCTTTACTCATATTAGAACGTTGGACCTCTGCAAACAACTCTGCAAATTTATCGGCCAATCCAAATTCGAGAATGGCTCCGGATAAAACATATTGAATATCACATAATGCGTCGGCAATTTCTACGAGGTCTTTTTCTTTTATCGCCTGCGCCAATTCTTTTACTTCTTCCTCCAATAGTGCGACCCGAAGTTTGCACCGGGTTTCGTCCGGAATAGCCGGTTGATCCACAATAGGATGTTGAAAGGTTTGGTGAAATTGGGCGACATCATTAAGTGGTTTGGCTTCTTTAAATTCCATTTGTTTTAATATTATAATAAAAAATAGCAACGACTCTAGTGAATGGCTGCTATTTTTATTAAATTTAAAATTATATTTAAAAATTAATCATCATCTCTTTTATTTAGCTCATCCCGAATGCGAGCAGCCAGTTCGTAGTTTTCCTGTTCCAGAATCTCTTTCAGTTTTTCCTTGAGTTCATCCGTGGTATAATTACCAAGGGAAGTTGTATCTGTTTCCGGTTCTTTTTTGCGTCTTCGCTTTGGCTTGGATTCCTCAACACCTTCTGTTTCTTCTTCCAGCACAATACCTGCTTTTTCTAAAATAAATTCGTAGGTATAAATCGGACATTCAAAACGAACTGCCATTGCCAGCGCATCAGAAGTACGGGAATCTACTTCAATGACTTCTCCATCTTTTATACAAATCAATCGCGCGTAAAAAACCCCTTCCATCAAATTATTAATAATAATTTCCTTTAATTCTATATTAAAGGTGAGCAATGTATTTTTAAAAAGATCATGCGTAAGGGGGCGACTTGGAGTCATTCGCTCCATAGCCACGGCAATCGCCTGGGCTTCAAATCCACCGATAACGATAGGCAATCTGCGAACACCCTCTACTTCTCCTAATACAACCGCATAATTATGAGATTGGGTAATACTATGCGAGAGGGCAACTATTTCCAGTTCAATTTTTTTCATTCAATATCATTCCATTGTAAAATGCAGCAGGGACATCATTGCGGAAACTGATGATGCTTAAGCAATTTTAATCACCGAAAATTTCGAGGATTTTCTGTCCTCCTAGCTCGGTGTTTCTTGTCGGGCGAGACGCCTGACAAGGCCTATTCGCCCTCAGGTGTCTCACCTGACGGAAACCCCGACTAGAATACTTAGCAAAATCCACATTCTATTTGTCGGTTTAATTTGACTAC